>NZ_KB822961.1:66996-274768 GCF_000364985.1 Thioalkalivibrio sp. HL-Eb18 | reverse complement strand
CGTTCCATGGGCTGGCACCGGTCCTGGAAGAATCGGGGACCACGGTCCGGCGGCCCTCGCGGTTGGCGAAGATCGGTTCCAGCCGACTGCGCAAGGCGCTCTACATGGCGGCGGTGGTGGCGACCCGGTACAACCCGGACGTGCGACACCAGCATCAACGTCTGCTGACACGCGGCAAGGCCAAGATGTCGGCGATCGGGGCGGCTATGCGCAAACTCCTGCACATCGCCTTCGGTGTGCTCAAATCCCAACCCCCGTATCAAGCCCGCCATGAAACCCCTTGCACCCCGTAGGGCAAGACGGTATCTACAATTGGCGCTATTACGCAGGATTCGGTAGCTCCGGACGGAGATCGCCACGACGCTGCGAGGCGCCGCGGGGGCCGTGGCAACCTCCCGAACCGGGAACGGCGCATGGCGCGCTCTTGGCCACTGTAGCGGGTGCTTTATACTCCCGGGGCATTGGGGAACCGGGCGGGAGATTCGGGTGGGCAAGACCGATCAGGGGCAATGGCGGGCCGTGGCGCCCAACGGGCTGCGAGCGGGCCTGCTGCTGGCGCTGGCCGCGATCACGGCGGGCTGTGCGACGCTGGCGCCGTCGCCGCCGTCGGATCAGAGCAACATCTGCGAGATCTTCCGCGACCAGCCGCGCTGGTACGACTACGCGCGCGACTCCGAACGCGAATGGGGCACCCCCATCGCCACACAGATGTCGTTTATCCAGCAGGAGTCATCGTTCCGCAGCCATGTGCGCCCGGATCGCGAACGCCTGCTGGGATTTATCCCGTGGCGCCGCCCCTCCTCTGCCTATGGCTATGCCCAGGCGCAAGACCCGGTCTGGGGCGAGTACCGCGAGGATGCCGGAAGCCGGATGGCGCGGCGCACACACATGAAGCACGCGACCGACTTTATCGGCTGGTACAACGCGCGCACCCAGCGCATCACCGGGGTCTCCCTGCACAATAGCGAGCACCTGTACCTGGCTTACCACGAGGGCCAGGGCGGCTATAACCGCGGCAGCTACCGCAGCAAGCCCCAGGTCCAGGCCGCGGCACGACAGGTCGCGCAGCGCGCTGGCCGCTACGAGTCCCAACTGCAAAGCTGCGAGTCCGAGTTCCGCTGCCGACGCTTCTACCAGTTCGGTCCGTTCTGCCGACAGTAGCCGGACCCCCACGGACCACGTTCAATCCCCGTCATCGCGAGCAAAGTGAAGCGATCTCCCAGCGCAGGCACCGACGGTGGGGCAAACCCGGCCGACTGCCGCGTCAGTTGCGCCTCCTCGCAGTGACGGGGGATCGCGGACGGTGTGATGGTGGTACTTGAGGGAACCTCGAGCCCTGTGTTCCAGTCTTCCGGGACACCCCCCCTTTAGCCGATACAAGGACGCACCATGAGCGACAATCCCACCGCAGGCTTTCGCTTCAACCACACCATGCTGCGCGTGAAGGATCCGCAGAAGGCACTGGACTTCTATCAGCGCGTGTTCGGCATGCAGCTGGTCAAGACGCTGGACTTCCCGGAGTTCGAGTTCACGCTCTACTTCCTGGCGCAGATCGGCGAGGACGAGCCCCACCCGCCCAAGGACGGCGGCGAGGCCACCCGCTGGATGTTCAGCCAGCGCGGCATCCTGGAGCTGACCTACAACTACGGAACGGAGAAGGACGCCGACTTCCACTACCACGACGGCAACGAGGAGCCGCAGGGCTTCGGCCACATCTGCTTCTCGGTCCCCGATCTGGACGCGGCCGTACGCTGGTTCGACGAGAATAACGTCGAGTTCGTGAAGCGGCCGGACGAGGGTGGGCTGAAGGACATCGCCTTCGTGAAGGACGTGGACGGCTACTGGATCGAGATCCTGGAGCCGGCCCGGCTGACCGGGCTGGGGCAGTAGCAGACCCCAAGCCCACGTAATGCCCGTGTTTTGCGCGGGCAAGAGTTTTATTGCATATGCGCAGACGTATTTCGTTCCGCAATTCGTGTATGATGCGCGCTGAGTAGATTCATCCGATTTTCGCCGGGCCTTTGTTCCGGCCCGCCCGAGTACCCCCAGCATGTCCGAATCCCCCTCCTTCGCCGAACTCGGCCTGTCCGAGTCGTTGGCCCGTGCCCTGTTGCAACTGGGCTTTACCACCCCGACCCCGGTCCAGGCCGCGTGCATCCCGGCCCTGCTGGCCGGCGACGACGTGCTGGGCGAGGCCCAGACCGGCACCGGCAAGACCGGCGCCTTTGGCCTGCCGCTGATCGACTCGATCGATCCCGCGCAGCGTCGCGTGCAGGCGCTGATCCTCGCGCCGACCCGCGAGCTGGCCGGCCAGGTGGCTACCGCACTGGAGGGCTTCGCGGCCAGCATCGACGGGCTCGAGATCCTGCCGGTCTACGGCGGCCAGCCGATGGGCGTGCAGATCCGCGCCCTGCGCGATGGTGCGCAGGTCGTGGTCGGGACGCCCGGCCGCGTGGTCGACCACATCAAGCGCGGCACGCTGACACTGGATGCGCTGCGCATGGTGGTGCTGGACGAGGCCGACGAGATGCTGCGCATGGGCTTTGTCGAGGAGATCGAATGGATCCTCGAACAGACCCCGGCCGAGCGCCAGACCACGCTGTTCTCCGCGACCATGCCGGCACCGATCCGCCGTATCGCGCACCGCCACATGCGCGAGCCGCAGGAAATCCGCATTGGCGCGGGCAACGAGGCCGGCACCGACATCGACCAGAGCTACTGCCTGGTCGACCAGCGCCACAAGACCGAGGCCCTGGGCCGGATGATCGAGGTGGAAGCGGGACTGGACGCAGCGATCGTGTTTGCCCGTACCAAGGCCGCGACCGCGGAGATCGCCGAGGCCCTGAATGCCCAGGGCGTGCAGTCCTCCCCGCTTAATGGCGACATGGAACAGGGCGAGCGCGAGCGCGTAGTCGCCGACCTGCGCGATGGCCGTCTGGACGTGATCGTGGCCACCGACGTGGCCGCCCGCGGCATCGATGTCCCGCGCATCACCCATGTCTTTAACTACGACGCCCCGGGCGATGCCGAGGTGTACGTGCACCGCATCGGCCGTACCGGCCGCGCCGGACGCAAGGGCCGTGCGATCCTGTTCCTGGAGCCGCGCAAGCGGCGCATGCTGCGCGATATCGAACGCCTGACCGGCAAGCCCGTGCGCGAGCAGAAGGTCCCGGATCGCGCCGCCGTGATCGCCCGCCGCGAGGAGCGCCTGGCCGAACGCCTGCAGGCCGAGCTGGCCGGCGCAGCATCGCCGCAGCTTGATGCCCTCCTGGACCGACTGCTGGCCAACGGCCAGATGGGCGAACGCGATCTCGCCCGCGCCCTGCTCGCCCTGGCAACCCAGGGCACGCCGCTGGATGGCACGCCCAACGCGCACGACCCGGTGACGGCGGCCGCCAGCCGACCCGAGCGCGACAGTCATCGTGCGGATCGCAACCGTGACCGCGCCCCCCGCCCCAGCCGCGGCAAGGACCGTGGGCCGGAAGCGGACATGGTGCGCTACTACATGCCGGTCGGTCGCAATCACGGCATCGCGCCCGGCGCGATTGTCGGCGCGCTGGCCAACGAGGGTGGCCTGAACGGCCGCGACATCGGCCGGATCGGCCTGCAGGACGACCACAGCCATGTGGACCTGCCGGCCGCGCTGGACGAGGCCGCAGTGCGCCGACTGGGCAATATCCATGTCGCCAACCGTCGCCTGGAGATGGCGCGCTCCGTGCCGACCCGGGACTCGCGTGCGACCGAGCGCCACGCCCCGGCCGCGCGCAAGCCCCGTGGTCCCGGCAAGCCGGCCGCCAAGCGGCGCGGCCCGGCCCCGGCCAACGGCAAGCGCCCGGCCTATGCGGCTGCCGGAAAGCCGCGCAAGGCGCAGAGCCGCAAGGCCGCCGACAGCCGCGGTGACGGCACCCTGTCGGTCAAGCGCCGCTCCGCCTGATCAAGGCCAGGACCCGCGCACCGGCCGTTGATGGCCGGCGCGCGGTCACCTCAACCCAATAAAGCATCCACGATGTCGGCCAGGCGATCCGCCAGCCCGGCACCGCGGTGTTGTGCCCGCTGTTCGTCGCCGTCCTGATACTTGCCAGTGCGCACCAGACAGGCTGCCAGACCCGCGGCGCGCGCGCCGTCCACGTCCCCCAATACATCGTCGCCCACCATCAGCACCTGCTCCGGTGGCAGATCGAGATCCGCAATCGCCGTGTGGAACAGCCGGGCATCCGGCTTGCCGAAGTTCTCGGCCTCCACATCGGCCGCATACTCCAGTGCGCGCACGAACGGGCCGATATCCAGCGACAGGCCATCCGCCTCGCGAAAGTAGCGGTTGGTCCCCATCACCCACAGCGGTGCGCCCTCCATCAGCACGCGAAACGCACGGTTGAGCACGGCGTAGTCGAACGCAGCGCCCATATCCCCCAGCACGACCACATCCGGGTCGCCCGTGGGCACGCCCTCGAACTCGGGTTCCAGCGCCGGGTGTACCAGCAGCAGCGGGGTGCGGGACTCGGCCTCGAGCCGCTCGCGGATCGCGGAGGGGGCCGTCGTCAGCTGCGCGGACTCGAACGCGAACCCGAGGCCGGCCAGCTTGTCGATGATGGCCGCGCGCGGCTCGCGCGTGGTGTTGGTGATCAGACGGATCGGGAGCTCGGCGGCCTGTGCCCGCTGCACCGCCTCGATGGCGCCAGGGAGGGCCTCGTCGCCCACGTACAGCACACCGGAGAGGTCCAGCAACAATGCGCGGACCTGCTCCATTCCCTCCGGCGTAGAGTCAAGCATGGGTATCCCCCTTGCCGCGGTACGTCACGCGGTATCCGGCCGGAATCCGTGTGTCCCGGCCCCGGGGCACGGGTGTGCCCCTTCACCCGATTCAACGCCGAATCAGGCGATGAAGCAACTCGAACTTGCCATTGGTGTGCTCGGTGCGCCCCGCGTCGTTGCGCCACTCCCACCGGCTGTCCGGGAACAGCGCCCGCATATCGGCCATCTCGCAGTGAAACGGCGGCCCACCCTCGCGCCCGGTCTGCATGAAGCACGCGAACAGCTCGCCGCCCGGGCGCAGCCAGGCATGCAGCTGTTGCTCGTAGGCGGGCCACTGCTCGGGCGGGATCGCGCACAGGGAGGTCTGCTCGTAGACGCCATCCACCGGCATCTCCGGCTGCCATGCCAGCATGTCGGCCTGGACGACCTCCGCCTCCAGCCCCTCCCGCTCCAGCTGTTCGCGCAGATGCCGCACCGGGGTAGGCGCCACATCCAGACCGATCGGGTAATAGCCAAGGCGCGCCAGAGCCGGGACTTCGTGCCCGAAGCCGCAGCCCGGCACCACGATCCGCGAGCCTTTCGCCAGATCGGTGATCGCCAGCCAGGCCTCCAGCGACGGGCTGGGGGCACCGCGATCCCAGCGCGTGGAGCCCTCCTGATAGCGGGACTCCCAGTCGGCCTCCGCATCCTGGGCGGCATTATCGGCAGACGACTCTTCGGAATTTTGCATCTCTCTCCTTCCCTGCGGACGATGGAACCACTCGAGTAGTAGAGCCTACCAACATGGAAACGACTCAATGGAGAAGCCGATGGACCGCAACGACCTGCCCTACCGCATCCACCGCCAGGAACTCGGCCCGATGGAAAACTTTGTCTACCTGATCGAGGACATGGCCAGCCGCCGCGCGGCCGTGGTGGACCCGGCCTGGGAACCGGATGCGATCCTCAGCCAGGCGCGCGAGAAGGACGTGACCATCTCCGACATCCTGCTGACCCACAGCCACCACGATCACATCAACGGCGTCGAGGCGATCCTGGAGCAGTACCCGAATGCCCGGCTGCATATCCTCAAGCCCGAGGCCGAGTTCTGGGGCAAGGAGCTGGAGCGCCCGCAACTCCACCACGGCGGCGACACGATGAAGCTGGGCGACACCGAGATCCGCTTCCTGCACACGCCCGGCCACACCCCCGGCTCCGCCTGCTTCCACATGCCGGCCGGTGACGACCTGATTACCGGTGACACGCTGTTTGTGTTCGGCTGCGGCCGCTGCGACCTCTCCGGGGGCGACCCGGAGCAGATGTTCCATACGCTGAACGGGCTGCGCGAAGGCCTCCCGGCGCATACCTGCATCCACCCGGGACACAACTACGCAGAGAAGGCCGAATCCACCCTGGCGGAACAGGACGAGGGCAACCCGTTCCTGCACTTCCACGACAAGGACGAATTCGTCCACTACCGCATGCACGAACACGACCGGGTGCGCTCCACGCCCTACCATCCCATCCCGCGCGGCTGAGGCAAATGCCTCATGGCGCTTGCATCCCTCGGGACCAATCGCGATAATGCGCGCCTTCAGTCGATGCGCCCGTAGCTCAGCTGGATAGAGTACCTGGCTACGAACCAGGTGGTCGGAGGTTCGAATCCTTCCGGGCGCGCCATATTCCCGAGAGAGGGCACTCACACCAGGGTGCCCTTTTTCATTAGTAGAAAGCCCCAAAGGATTCGAACCTCCGGACAGGCACGTTGGTTCGATCCCGAGCGCAGCGAGGAACGTGTCGGCCCACGGCCGACACCCGGAAGGGCAAGACGCGCAGCGTCACCGCCATCCTTCCGGGCGCGCCATATTCTTGGAGAAGGGCACTCACATTCGGGTGCCCTTTTTCGTTTAACGAAGCCGAGAGAGAGCCGCGACCCAATCGGTTCGATCTACTCAACAAACAGCCCCTCATGTACCAGACCACTGCCCCCGCCCCCGACTCCATCCCCGGCCTCCGTCCCTGCTGGATGGATGCGCTGATCACACCAAAGGCCTCCACCCGTCTGCGGCACGTCGCTCTGGGCCTGGTACTGGCGATCGCCCTGCTGGCCGCGGAGCTTGAAACCGCGGCGGCGGGCTGGATCCTGCTTGGCCTGCTGGGCTCTGTTACGGTGCTGGCGCTTTCGGTCGATCCGCGCTGGCTCTACCGCATGGCCTATCCGGGCGTGGTCGTACTGGCGGTGGCCGTCGCCGTACCCACCGCCTACGCGGCCTACATCCTGGGCCTGGCGGGGGCCGTCGCACCCGCGATTGTGTTCGCCCTGATCGCCCTGGCGGCCACTCTGCTGGGCCCCGAGGAAGGCAGCCGCTGGCTGGAGCACCGTAGCCGCGAAGAGGACCGCCTGCGCCGCGGTTGAGACAACCGCCACCGTCCACCCGCGCGTCCTCGCACCCACCATCCCTGCGTAGCAGCCGGCCTCTTGCGGCCAACCCGCTGTGAACTTAGCGTGTTGGCATCCACCGACACGGGATTCGCCATGCGCCAGATGTCTCCCCGGGAATTGCAGGACCACCTCGCCGAGACGGACCAGCCGCCGGTGCTGCTGGATGTACGCGAGCCCTGGGAGTACCAGCGCTGCCGCATCGACGGCTCGAAGCTGATCCCTATGGGCGAGATTCCGGCGGCATACCAGGAGCTGAACCCAGACGACGAGATCGTGGTGATCTGTCACCACGGGGTGCGCAGCCAGCAGGTGTGCTGGTTTCTGCAGCGGGCCGGGTTCAGCAAGGTGATCAACTTGGCCGGCGGCATCGACGCCTGGGCGCGGGACGTCGATCCCCATATGGCGACCTACTGATACCCCCTGTGCGCGGGCTCCCGGCCCTGTCGGTCATCATCCCGGCCTGGAACGAGGCGCAGTGGCTGCCGCACACCCTGGCGGCGCTGCAGCAGGCCCTCGCCGACGTGGATCGACGAACCGAGCTCATCGTCGTCGACAATGCCTCCACGGATTCCACTCCGCAGATCGCGCAGCAGGCCGGTTGCCGGGTCGTGTTCGAGCCGGAGCGGCGCATCAGCCGCGCCCGCAACGCGGGTGCCCGGGCCGCCTGTGGCGACTACCTGCTGTTCGTCGATGCCGACACCTGGCCCGACGCCGACCTGATCCGCGCGACACTCGACGCCCTGGACAGCGGCGCGGTCTGTGGCGGCGGAGCCCGCGTCGCGTTCGATCACCTGACCCATCGCATCTACCGCTGGGGCGCGGCGGCCTGGAACACCCTGTCGGCACGGCTGGGACTCGCCGCCGGCTGCTACGTCTTCTGCACCCGCGAGGCCTTCGAGGCAGTCGGGGGGTTCAGCGAGCGGGTCTATGCGGGCGAGGAAGTGTTCCTGTCGCGAGCGATGGCGCGCTGGGGCCGCCAGCACGAGCAGCGGTTCCGGATGCTGGAGACACCCGTGATGACCTCGGGGCGCAAGGCGGACTGGTTCAGCCCCGCCCAGCACATCCTGGTAGTGCTACAGGCCCTGCTGCTGCCCTGGAGCCTGCGCTCGCGCCGGCTGGCCTGGTTCTGGTACACGCGCCCGAAGGGATGAGCGCCCGTTGCGCGCTACTGGCGACGGGCGGTGTCGAGACGCGCCATTAACGTGAGCAGGCGCATGATGTCCGGGGGTGTGGTATCGCCGCGATATTCGCGGTACAGCGTGTCCACATTGACCGCGATCCGCTCGGCATCCCCCCAGTTGGCGTAGTCGTCCAGCGCGATGTCGAACGCGGCCTCCTCCGCCGGCATTCCTGCTTCGAAACGCGCCCGCGCCTGCGCATCGATATACACCAGATAGTCGCGCACGCGCCGGGCACCGGCCTTGTCGGTGATGGGCCCGTGGCCGGGCACAATCAGCTCGACATCCATCGCCAGGATCCGGTCGATCGCCGCGATCCAGTTGCCCACCGGACCGGCCCACATGATGGGTGTCCTTTCGTTATGGGTGTCCTTTCGTTATGGGTGTCCTTTCAGTATCGCCGGGGGCACATCGTCGCCCTCGACCGACCCGGGCTGGAGGCGCGTGTCTGCGAGTGCTACGCAACCGTCCGCAGTGAGTACGATCGCCTTCTGTCGCCTCCATTCTAGGGAGACGCCCGCCAACGTAACGTGCAGGGTCGTCGTTCCCCTGGGTCTCCCACAGCGGTTGGCCCTGGACATCACGCGGACGGCCCCTCACCAATCTCCTCGGCGTAGACCTTGAATCCGCGCAGGGTGTTCGGGCCGAACGTATTGCTGATCGCAACATCGGCGGCATCGCGTCCACGGGCGATCAGAACGCGACCTATACGCGGGGTGTTGTTGCGGGGGTCGAAGGTGTACCAGTGGCCGTCCAGATACGCCTCGATCCAGCCGGCGAAATCCATCTCGCTGTAGGGCGGTGGCACGCCGATGTCGGTCAGGTAGCCCGTACAATAACGGGCGGGAATATTCATGCACCGGCAGAACGTAATCGCCAGATGCGCGTAGTCACGGCATACCCCAACACCCTCCTGGTACACATCGAACGCGGTCTTGGTCGGTCGCGCATGTTCGTAACCGAAGGTGATATGTCGGTGGACGAAGTCGCAGATTGCCTGGACGCGTCCCCAACCTTCCGGGGCGTGTTCGAACAGATGCCACGCGGTTTCCGAGAGCCGGTCGGTCTCGCAGTAGCGACTTCCCAGCAGGAATTGCAGGGTCTCGTCCGGCAGATCCTCCGCCCGAATCTGTCGCGCCTGCGGGACTACCACATCGGGCTGGCCGGTGTCGTTCACCAGGGTGCTCGCAGACAGCCGGAGAAGCCCCTGCGGCGCGACGATACGCGAGCACCAGTTACCGAAGCTGTCGCGATAGGCGGTGACCGGCACTGGCGGGTCGGCAATCATGTGATCGGGCGCGAGGAGATCGGAGATCCTTGTGTAATGCACATTCAGCGTGAGGATCATCGGGGTCGGCTGGGGACAGTCGTAGACAAGCTCGTAACCGATACGGATCTTCATTGCAGTACTCCCTTGGCATGCCGTTCATCCCTGGGTACGGCGGGAAGCTGTGGGGCATCCAGGTCACGCCGCTGACCCCCTTCGTTTGCCGTCTCCAGGCTGCCCGTGCCGCGTGGAGCGAATGCGGTCCGCAAGGACGCGATGACCGTCTCGCGCAGGGCGGCCCAGTGCCGCCCACCACGCAGCACGTGCCGCTGATTGATCTCCAGTTCGACCCCGGCATAGCACTCGGGTGAGAGGCCCTTGCGCAGCGAGGTGGTCAGTCCGTCGTTGCGGCCCGCATAGGGGTAGTTGCGGCGCACCGTGAGCTCGGGGGCGCATGCCTTGATTGCGGCCTTCCAGCGTGCGGCCAGAGCCACCTCGCCTGGCCGGGCCGGGTCGTACAGCAATCCGATATCGGCCGTGCGGACCTTGCCATCCAGCTCGGGGGTGAAACTGTGACTGGAAACGTGCACCACTTGGCCATCCCGGGCGATTCCCTCCCGCACGAGAAGCTCGACCTGAGAGCGATAGGGCTGATAGTGACGTTCCACGATCCGCGCCCGTACAGACGCAGGCAGCTTCCGGACCGCCGCACAGTGCAGTTGGGGGTGCCCGAGCGAGCGGTTCAGATCGACCAGCAGGCGAGTGACCGTGGCCGCCGCCAGGGGTGCACCAAATGCCCGCGCCAGATCCCGCGCCATCTGCAACGACCCGGCATCAAACCCGCGATGGCTTTGCAGTATGGCCCGGTACGGCCGCAACAGGTCACGATAGGGCGCAGGGATGCGATTGCCACCGTGCTCGCACGTAATCACCAGCCCGGCATCTGGTGGACCATCCGGGAGCTCATTGTGGGCCCTTCCAACCACGCCCTTCACCTGCATGCCTGCTCCGCTATCCATTCCGTGAGGACCAAAGCGCCGGGCCGGGCAACCCTTGCCTTGGCCTGCTTTTCGCCCCGCTCGTAGGAAAAACCGTCATTCGCTTGGACCCGCATCCGCCCGACCCGTGCGACTCTTTCTTCGATCCCCCGAACCAGCCGGAAGGAATGACCCGCGCAGGGGCACCGATTGCTCATCCGGATGAGCCTACTCCGGGGACGCCGGCATCCTCTGTGCGCTGGCGCGCTGAGGGTCGAATGACCCAGGCCCGCGTCTTCGACGACGGCTCGCTCGCTCCACAGCCCCCTGCCCTCATCCGGCACCCGCTCCATTGCAAAATCGAACCCTCGACGCCAGCCTGAACCATTCCCCCATCACGGAACGAACCATGCGACAGATGTCTCCCCGGGAATTGCAGGACTACCTCTCGCAGGCCAAAGCACCGCCGTTGCTGCTGGACGTGCGCGAACCCTGGGAGTTTCAGCGCTGCCGCATCGACGGCTCGCGGCTACTCCCGATGGGGCAGATTCCGACCGAATATCAGGACCTGAATCCGGACGACGAGATCGTGGTGATCCGCCACCACGGGGTGCGCAGCCAGCAGGTGTGCGGATTCCTGGCCCGTGTCGGTTTCAAGAACGTGATCAACCTGTCCGGCGGCATCGATGCCTGGGCGCGTGACGTTGACCCCCACATGGCGACCTACTGACCCTCGCCGCTACGTGACCCGCGCTCCCGCCGTTTCGGTGATTATCCCGGCCTGGAACGAGGCCGAGTGGCTGCCACGGATGCGGCCCCATATGTCGCCCAGGGCGCCGGGTGCCGCTTCATCTTCGAGCCGGAGCGCCGAAGGGGCCAGCGGGGACTACCTGCTGTTTGTCGATGCCGATACCTGGCCCGCCGCCCGGCTGCTGAAGGCCACGCTCACGGCACTGAATAGGGGCAGGGTCTGCGACGGTGGCACACTGGGGCCCGACACGCACGGCCAGCGCGTCGAGGTCCTGGACACGCCGGCACTAACCTCCGGGTGCAAGGCCGAATGATTCAGTCCCGCGCGCCACGTCCCGGTCGTTTTACCGGCGCTCCTGTTCCCCTGGAGCCTGCGCTCGCACCGTCTCGCCTGGTTCTCGTACACGCCGCCGAAGGACTGAGGGGTCATTGCCGGCGTCTCGCGAAACCGCTCAGCGAGAACCCCGCCGCGCCGCATCCAGCCGCGCCATCAGACGCAGCAGCTGCATGATGTCCGGCGTTGTAGTGTCTCCGGCGTATTCGCGGTACAGGGTGTCGACGTTGACCGCAATGCGCTCGGCATCGCCCCAGTTGGCGTAATCCCCCAGCGCAATGTCGAAGGACGCCTCCGCTGCCGGCATCCCGGCGTCGAAGCGCGCCCGCGCCTCGCGATCGATATACACCAGGTAGTCGCGTACCTGCCGGGCACCGGCATGGTCAGTGATCGGACCATGTCCCGGGACGATGGTCTCGACATCCATGCCCAGAATACGGTCGATCGCCGCGATCCAGTTGCCCACCGGACCGGCCCACATGACGGGCGTACCCTCGATAAACAAGATATCGCCGGTATACACAACGCGATCGGAGGGCACATGCACCAGCACATCGCCACGGGTATGCGCCGGCCCGACCTCGATCAGTTTCACGTCCTTGTCACCGACCTTGAGTCCCAGCTCGCCGCTGAAGGTGCGCGTCGGGAGAGTCAACTCCACCCCACCGAAATCGAACGCACCGAAGGAGCGCTGCAGGTATTTCCCCACCTCGCCCATCGCGCCGCTTTGCGCCATCAGTCCGGCCAGCATCGCCGGCGGCAGCTCCGGCATCTCGTCGGCACTCGCCTGAGAGGCAATGATCTCGGCCTGATGCACCAGGCGGTTGCCGAAGGTGTGGTCACCATTGGCGTGCGTATTGACCAGGAGGTTGATATCCCCCGCGCCGATCCCGGTCGCGGCATCCATTTGTGCGAGCATCTCGGCGGTCAGGCGCTCGTCGAACAAGGTGTCGACCAGCAGGGCCTCTTCGCCATCGCGGATCAACCCGGCATTGCTCCAGCCCCAGCCACCGTCGGGTTGCAGATAGGCCCAGGTGCCGTTCCCCAGGTCATGCAATCCCTTGCGGTAGGTTGTCGCGCCGCGCTTCCCCTGCGCCGTGTGGTCATGACTGCACGCCATGCATCGCCCCCGATCGGAAACGGCTAAGCCTGCCGCATGGCCCGCTCGAGAGCAAAACCAGCGCCTCCATACTGGCCGCACAGGAAGCGTGTGGATCGCCCATTGGTGTTTGGCTCCGGTATACTGCGCGGTCTTTCGTTTCCCTCGAACACGACGCCCGAGCCGCCATGAACCCAAGCCTGGACCGGCTACAGCCCTATCCGTTTGAACGCCTGCGTCGGCTGTTCGCGGACCTGGAACAACCCGCCGACCGGGAGCCGATCGCCCTGTCGATCGGCGAGCCGCGCCATGCGCTGCCGGGGTTTGTCGAACCGGTACTGCGCGACGCCCTCCAGGGCTACAACCACTACCCCACCACCCGCGGCGAACCCGCGCTGCGCGAGACCATCGCCGCATGGCTGCAGCGGCGCTTCCAGCTGGACGAGGTGGACGCCAACCGGCAGGTCCTGCCCGTCAGCGGTACGCGCGAGGCCCTGTTCGCGATCGCGCAGGCCGTCGTTGCGGAGAAGTCCGGGGCGCGTGTGCTGATGCCGAATCCCTTCTATCAGATCTACGAAGGCGCGGCCCGGCTGGCCGGGGCGGAGCCGGCCTTCTACGACCTGACGCCGGAGAACGGCTACCTCCCCGACTTCTCCGCGGTCGATGCCGCGACCTGGGATGCGGTGCAGCTGGTCTACATCTGCAACCCCGGCAACCCGGCCGGGGCCTGCATGTCCGAGGCGGCGATGCAGGAGCTGATCCGCCTCGCCGACCGGCACGACTTCGTGATCGCGGCAGACGAGTGCTACTCCGAGATCTACCACCCGGATGCCGAACCGCCGGCCGGCCTGCTCGGGGCCGCTGCGCGCATGGGCCGGAGCGGCTTCGAGCGTTGCGTGGTGTTCCACAGCCTGTCCAAACGCTCCAACCTGCCGGGCCTGCGCTCGGGGTTCGTCGCCGGCGATGCCGATCGGCTCGAACGCTTTGCGCTGTACCGCACCTATCATGGCTGCACCCTGCCTCCGCCCACGCAGGCGGTCAGCCGCGCGGCCTGGGCGGACGAGACCCATGTCGCCGATAATCGCACGCTGTACGCCGAAAAGTTCGCCGCGGTCGTGCCGATCCTGCAGGAAGTCCTGGACATGGAACCGCCCGCCGCGGGCTTCTACCTCTGGCCACGCGTGCCGGATGGCGACGACGAGGCCTTCGCCCGTCGCCTGTATGCCGAAGCCGGCGTCACGGTGCTGGCCGGACGCTACCTCTCCCGCAGCGACCCCGAGACCGGGCACAATCCCGGGGCCGGACACGTGCGCATGGCGCTGGTCGCCGAACCGGCGGCCTGCATCGAGGCGGCCGAACGCATCGCCAAACTCTACAAATAACGCATTTTTTTAAAAACTTAAAAGGACTGCTTCATGTCGGACATCAAGAGCATCATCGAGACCGCCTTCGAAAGCCGCGCCGAGATCAACCCGCGCAACGTGGAAACCAACGTGCGTGATGCCGTGAACGAGGCCATGGAGATGCTCGACAGCGGCCAGGCCCGCGTTGCCGAGAAAAAGGGTGGCGACTGGGTCGTCAACGAGTGGCTGAAGAAGGCCGTGCTGCTGTCGTTCCGCATTGCCGAGAACGAGTTCATCAAGGGTGGCTTCACCAACTACTACGACAAGGTGCCGTCCAAGTACGCCGACACCTCCAGCCGCGACTTCCGCGAGGGCGGTGTGCGCGTCGTGCCGCCGGCCACCGCCCGTCGCGGCAGCTACATCGCTCCCAACGTGGTGCTGATGCCCTCCTACGTGAACATCGGCGCCTATGTTGACGAAGGCACCATGGTGGACACCTGGGCGACCGTCGGTTCCTGCGCCCAGATCGGCAAGAACGTGCACCTGTCCGGCGGCGTCGGCATCGGTGGCGTGCTGGAGCCGCTGCAGGCCGCCCCGACCATCATCGAAGACAACTGCTTTATCGGTGCGCGCTCCGAGGTGGTCGAAGGTGTGATCGTGGAGGAAGGCGCGGTGATCTCCATGGGCGTGTACCTCGGCCAGTCCACCCGCATCTACGACCGCGAGAACGATGAGATCCTGTACGGCCGTGTGCCGGCCGGCGCGGTGGTGGTGCCGGGCAACCTGCCGTCCAAGGATGGCAAGTATTCGCTGTACTGCGCGGTCATCGTGAAGCGCGTGGACGAGAAGACCAAGGCCAAGGTCGGCCTGAACGCCCTGCTGCGCGATGTCTGAGCGGGTCGTCTACGGGATCGCCAACTGCGACATCGTGCGCAAGGCACGCCGGGCGCTGGATGCGGCCGGCGTAGACTTCCGCTTCGTGGACTTTCGCAAGGACGGGCTCGAGGAGGCGCGCTTGCGCCGCTGGGCGGAGGCCGTGGGCTGGGAGGCCCTGGTCAACCGCCGTGGTACGACCTGGCGCCAGCTCCCCGAGGATGTGCGTGAGGCCATCGACCAGGAGCGTGCCATCGCCCTGATGCTCGAACATCCGACGCTGATCAAGCGCCCGGTCGTCGAGCGTGGCAGCGACGTATACGTTGGCTGGAACGCGGCAACCGCGAGTGAGCTTGGGGCTGGCTGACCGTTTCTAGCGGGCTCCGGCGCTCGTGGCTCTCTTCGGCGTGGTCATGGCTGGGCCTGGTTCGCCCTTCGGTGTATACGGTGGCTTTGGCTGGCCGCCTGCCTGCGCTGTCTCGCCAGCGCGCCGCGCCCGTTGTTGATCAAAAACGGGCTTCTTTGCTCGTGCAAAGAAGTCACCAAGAAACACGCCCGGCATTCGCCCGGGAACCTTGCTCGGGACGCGCCCGGCCGGCGGCGCTGAAACTCGCTTCGCTCAAACAGTCAGCGCCCCGTTTCTATTTTGAATCGTCCGACCTGTCACGCCCTCCACAAGGGGCTCATATCGGGAGGGTAGGTCAAAACCGACGGTGTCCCCGCACCTGTCACAAGCCCCGAACTGTAGGGTGCGTTGAGCGCAGCGAAACGCACCGTTCCGACGCCCGGGCAACCCTGATGCGATTCGCTGCGCTCATCGGCATCCTACCCTTAGCGCCCGCTGGCGGGCGCGGCACGCCATGGCCGAAGGCCGCACGTGCCTAAGATGTCGGAAGACCCAGCCTCCATCCATGGGCTACACCGCTGGGACAGCCGTTGTTTGGACCTTCACCCCCGTTGTCGTCGCGCCGAGTGGAGAGGGTTTTCGCGGGAAGAGAGGCGCTGACTGTCTGAGCGAAGCCGAAGGCGCAGCGAGTTTCAGCGCCGCCCGCGAAAACCCTCGGAGCGAGGGAAATCCCGGCCCGCGCAGCGGGCCGGGGTCGCGGCAGTCGGGCGTGTTTCTTGGTGACTTCTTTGCACGAGCAAAGAAGTAACTCGGAGCGCGCTGCCGAGACAGCGCAGGCAGGCGGTGGACCGAAGCCACCGTAAACTCCAGATGCCGAACCAGGCCCAGCCCCAAGGACGCTAGTAGAGGGCTGACCCCGGGTGTCAGGCGGGTTGCTGGCGGAAGCCGGCTACCTCGGCCTGGAGGCGTTCGGCCAGGCCTTCCAGGGCCTCGACAGCCTCCTGCATCTCGCGGGCGCCGTCGGCGCTGCGTACCGCGATGTCGTTGATGTGGTGGATGTTGCGGTTGATCTCCTCGGCGACCTGGCTCTGCTGCTCCGTCGCCGAAGCGACCTGGCGCGTCATGTCGTCGATGGTGGTCACGGAGTCGTGGATGTACTCCAGCGTCTCCTCGGCCTCGCCGGCCTTACTGACCGAGGACTCGGCCTGCTGCTGACTGACCTCCATCGCCTGCACGGCCTTTCCGGCCGCACCCTGCAGACGCTGAATGATCTCGCGGATCTCGCCTGTGGAGTCATTGGTACGCTGGGCCAGATGGCGCACCTCGTCGGCGACCACGGCAAAGCCGCGTCCCGCCTCGCCCGCCCGGGCGGCCTCAATCGCGGCGTTAAGCGCCAGCAGGTTAGTCTTCTCGGCGATCTCCTCGATCACCTCGAGGATCGACCCGATATTGTCGGAGTCACCCTTGAGCCCGTCGATCACCGTACTGGCCTTACGGATCTCACTGGCCAGGGCGTTGATCGACCCCTGAGTCGCCTGAACCACATTGCGCCCACCCTCGGCCGCGCGAGTGGCCTGGCCGGCGCTCTCCGCCGTACTCTGGGTGTTGTTGGCAACCTCCTGCACGGTCGCGGACATCTGGTTCATCGCGGTGACCACCTGCTCTACATCGGAACGCTGATCGTCGGTCTCGCGACTTAGTTCGTTGCTTCGGCCCTCCAGCTGGCGCGCCGAAGCGGCGATCCCGTCGGCCGCATCCGCGACTTGTGCGATCAGGCCCGCCAGACGCTCCATAACTGCATTAAACGCGATACTGGTGCGGCCAATCTCGTCGTCGGTGGTGACCTCGACCCGATGGCCAAGATCGGCCTGACCAGAGGCGATCGCCTCCAGCCCCGAGGCCAGCCGCTCCAGCGGCCGCACCAGCATGTTGGCCGCAAACCAGCCGATCCCCAGCGCAACCAGAAACGCAACCACCCACAGGCTCCAAAGGAGCCACCACAACTGATCGACCAGCGCTGCGTCGACATTCGCCGCCAGGTCGCCTTTCATTGTGTGAAAGGTCACCCCTCCCATGATGGACAGGGGGATGGTACTGACGAGGATTACGAGGATCACGAGCTTGAGGCGCAGTCCGCCGATCTTCAGAAGCCGGTTCATGGGGTCCCTCCTTTCCCCGCTATAACGGCCAGGGTGGCCATTTCTTGATAGCGCGCCCATCTTCCCGCCGGCGCCTCCAAGAGCAGGTGATCCGGATCAAGACGACCGCAGGTTCGCGAACACAAAAAAGCCCGCGTCCCCATGGGAGACGCGGGCGGAGTCGGTCAGAACGGCCGGGGGTCTAGCGGCTGCGTGCAGCCCGGTTGCCCTGGGCCGCGCGGCCCTGACCACCACCGCGATTGCCGCCGGGCTTGCCGCCACGGCTCTGGCGCGGCTTGCCATTACGCGCATCACCGCCCGGCTTGCCGCCACGGCGTTGGCCATTGCCATCGTTGGCCGCCGGCTTCGGGGTCGCGAAGCCATCGGTTTCGATGCGCTCGATCGGGCGCTGAATCAGGCGTTCGATGCCCTTCAGGAGCTTCATCTCTTCACCATCCACCAGCGACAGGGCGGCACCAACGGAACCGGCACGACCGGTGCGGCCGATGCGGTGCACGTAGTCTTCCGGCACATTTGGCAGTTCGAAGTTGACCACCTGCGGCAACTGGTCGATGTCCAGGCCGCGCGCCGCGATGTCCGTCGCGACCAGGACCGGAACGGCCCCGGTCTTGAACTGCTTGAGCGCCTTGGTACGGGCCGCCTGGCTCTTGTTGCCATGGATCGCCTCGGAGGGCACGCCATCCTGCGTCAGCTTCTGTGCCAGGCGATTGGCGCCGTGCTTGGTACGGGTAAACACCAGCACCTGGCCCCAGTCGTTGCTGCGGATCAGGTGGCTGAGCAGCTCGCGCTTTCGGCTGCTCTCCACCAGATGCACGGTCTGCCGCACCGTCTCGGCGGCGGTGTTGCGCGGGGCCACGTCGACCTCGGCCGGCTTGTTCAACAGGGTCGCCGCCAGGGTGCGGATCTCGCCGGAGAAGGTCGCCGAGAACATCAGGTTCTGACGCTGCTTGGGCATCAGGCCAATCAGACGACGAATGTCGCGGATGAAGCCCATGTCCAGCATGCGATCGGCCTCATCCAGCACCAGGATCTCGATACCAGAGAGGTCAATCGTCTTCTGGTTGGCATGGTCCAGCAGGCGACCCGGGGTCGCCACGACGATATCCATCGGGCCCCGCAGTGCCTTGATTTGCGGGTTCATGTTCACGCCGCCGAAGATGGTCATCGACTTCAGCGACAGGTGGCGGCCGTAGGTCCGGACGGAATCATGGACCTGGGCGGCCAGCTCGCGCGTCGGCGTCAGGATCAGCGCCCGCGGACGCCCCGGCTTGCGCTCGGGCGCCGGGCGATCGGTCAGTCGCTGCAGGATCGGGAGGGTAAAGCCGGCGGTCTTGCCAGTCCCGGTCTGGGCGGCGGCCAGCAGGTCACCACCTTTCAGGACTTCGGGGATCGCCTGGGTCTGGATCGGGGTCGGGGTCTTGTAACCGGCCTGGTCCAGCGCACGCAAAAGGGGTTCGGCCAACCCGAGGTCGGCAAAGGAAGAAACAGAAGACATTCAATACTCCAACGGCAACCCGCCGCTCGCAATCGAGGGGCACCCATCGGGGTATGACGAAATCGGGGGGACGGGAACCGAAAGGGTTCCGGATCAGTGAACGGACGCTGACGGGCGGGGCGTTCGGTGGGCCCACTATACGCGATCCTGGCCCCTTGTCCATCCGAATATTCTATTTTCGGCATATCGTTGTCATTTGAACGAACGTGGACTACGTTCAGATCAAACAAACCGGTACCAACGTAGTACCGGGATGACCGACGCGGCGAAAAAGCATTCGGTCAAACAGGGGATGGACAACAATGAAGCGCAACCTGCCGATCTCGGGGAACGAGGTCGATTACCCGGCCTCGGCCAACATTCTGTCCACCACCAACCTCAAGGGCGCAATCACCTACGTCAATCCAGAGTTTATCGATATCAGCGGTTTCGCCGAAGACGAGCTGATTGGGCGCAACCACAACGTGATCCGCCATCCGGACATGCCACCGGCCGCGTTCGCCGATCTCTGGCAAACCGTCCAGGCCGGCCAGTCATGGATGGGGATGGTAAAGAACCGCTGCAAGAATGGTGACCACTACTGGGTCAGTGCCTATGTCACCCCGGTGGTGCGGGACGGAGAGGTCGTTGAATACCAGTCCGTCCGCACCAAGCCGGACCGCACGCTGGTTGAGCGGGCCGAACAGACGTATGCAGCCGTCATGACAGGCCACCCACCACTGGCCCTCCGCCTGCCTCCATTGGGTCTTCGCATGCGCGTGCTCGGGAGTATCGGGCTCGGGGTACTGGCTGGGCTGCTGACGACCACCCTGGCGACACAGGCCACCCTCGGGACAGCACTGAGCTTTGCTCTGCCCATGCTGCTGGTCGCCGTACCGGTCTCCTGGATCGGAACTGCGCCCCTTTGTCGGGCCGCTCGACATGCCCGAACAATCGGCCGCAGCCCGATCAGCCGCTATATCTACACCGGCCGCACCGACGAGGTCGGCGAGATCCTGTTTGCCCTGAAGATGCTGGAAGCCGAGGCCAGCGCGGTTGTCGGACGGATCGGTGATGCGGCGCGACAGCTGAACGAGAATACCGAAGGACTCCTCGGCGCGATGGCAGACAGCCGCCAGGCTGCCGACCAACAACAGGCAGAGACCGAGGAGGTTGCCAGCGCTACGCAGCAGATGGTCAACAGCGTGCAGGAGGTTGCCCGGAGCGCACAGGGGGCGGCCGAGGCAGCCGATCACGCAGATCAGTCCGCTCGCTCCGGGATGGACGTGGTGTCCCGTAGCAACCAGGCCATCGAGGCGCTCGGCAGGGAGATTGCTGAAGGGTCAGCCGTAATGGCCGAACTCGACCGCCAGAGCCGCGAGATCAGCCAGGTACTCGACGTCATACGCGGGATCGCCGAGCAGACCAATCTGCTGGCCCTGAATGCAGCGATCGAAGCGGCACGTGCCGGGGAGCACGGGCGTGGCTTTTCGGTGGTAGCCGACGAAGTTCGAACCCTGGCCAGCCGCACACAGGAATCCACCGCCGAAATCCAGACCATCATCGAGTCGCTGCAGACGCGCGCAGCCGCCGCGGTCGAATCCATGAACACCAGCCGGCAGCAGGCAGAAGAGTCCGTTGAACTGGCCCGGACCGTGTCCCGTACGCTGGAGGACATCACCAACGGAATCGGGCATATCCGCGACATGAGCAACCAGATTGCAGCAGCGGTTGAGCAGCAGGGAACGGCGGGAGACGAGATTCGTCAGGGCGTTGCCACAATTCGAGATGCGGCCCAGACAACCGCGGACCGCGCCGTCCGCAGCGACGCCTCGGCGCGATCGGCCGCGGAACTCGCAACCGGGCTCGAGGCACTGGCCGATCAGTTCTGGTCCCGCCATCGCGGCCAGGGCGCACCATGAGGCGGTACTCGCAATGGCGCTTTCAGGACCACTACAACCGAGGCCAGGACGAGCCCGCTGGCTTGTAGCGGTGTATCTGAATACGATCTGCCAAATCTCGAAGCCACTGCGTTCGGCGGGAGAAACGCGCATTCGCGGATCGGCGACGAGAGTCCGAGTGTGCTGCTAAAGATATCTGTCCCGGTTCCACTTTTTGGCCTATATTGCTGCGATTATAAGAATATCGGGCCATGGACGGCTGCGGGCGTGGCCGTTCCCACCAGGGTCTGCCTCGCGGTCAGGCTCCAGGTGCGCGTGCTGCTCGGCATCGACATACACCCGGCTCGAAACTCCGCTGCACTCTCTGGAGGTGCACGATGACGCAGCACGTCCGGACGTCCCTTAGTCCGGTCACCACGGCGAAGGCAGGTCCCCGCGCCGCCAACGGCGTGAGCATGGCGCGATGAACACCCCTCTCCACGCCCTGCTACCGCGTCACGCCCCACTCGCCGGGCTTACCCTGCTCGTACTGTTCCTGCTGCCCGTGCTGCTGTGGATGACCGACATGCCAGTGCCGCCGCTGGTCTCGCCGGAACACATGACGGCCTTTCACACCTCGGCGGAGCTGTTTGCCGTGGTCGTAGCGATTGGCGTATTCGCGGTGGCCTATCACGTGCGCGACCGCCGTCGGCTGTTGGCCACGCTGGTCCTCGCCACTGGTTTCCTCGCAGTGGGCCTGCTCGATTTCCTGCACCTGATGACCTATCCGCAGATGCCGGATTTCATCACCCCCAATTCCTCGCAGCAGACGATCTTTTTCTGGCTCGCGGCCCGCCTGGTCGGCGGCCTGGCGCTGTTGCTGTATGTGGCCCTGCCGCTGGTCCCCCAACACCGAGCGCCGGCCCCCTGGGTATTCGTTGGGGGCGCGCTGAGCCTGGTCCTGCTCCTCGCCTGGTTAGGTCTGTGGCACGAGCACCGGATCCCGGCGCTCTTCGTGCCGGGCGAAGGCCTGACCCCCTTCAAGATCGGGCTGGAGGGCATGGTGGTGGCACTGCACGGCGCGACACTCCTGGTCCTGCTGCTCCGACCCCAATTGATGCGGCGGCCCGGGATGCCCATGGTCGCGACTGCCCTGATCATCTTGATGGCGAGCGAGGTGTTCTTCACGCTTTACACCAGCCTGACGGACAGCCTGTTCGTCCTCGGTCATCTCTACAAGGTCGCGGGCTACGCGCTGATCTACTGGGGCGTGTTCATCGAGAGCGTACGGGCACCCATGGCGCAGCTCCAAGCCGCGCACCACGATATCGAGCTGCGCCAGCAACGCTACGAGCGGCTGGTCGATACCGCCCCCGATGGCGTACTGGTCACCGACGGAGACGGCACCATCCTGATGGCCAACCGCAACATCGAGCATCTGTTCGGCTACCCGCGCCGGCATCTGATCGGACAGCCGGTGGAGACCCTGATTCCAGAACATCTGCGCGCACGCCATCGCACGCTGCGCGAACAACATGGCGAGTACATCTCGGCCCGCACCATGGGCGAGGTACCCGATCTGCGCGGCCGACGAATGGACGGATCGGAATTCCCGGTCGATATCAGCCTCAACGCCTTCGAGGACGAGGGCGGGCGCCGCATTACGGCCTTTATCCGCGATGTGACGGAGCGCCAGCGGCGTGAAGCCCGCATCCAGCACCAGGCGACCCATGACAGCCTGACCGGCCTGCCCAACCGCTGGCTCCTGCATGATCGGCTGGCCTACAGCATTGCCCAGGCCAGCCGCCACGACCATCTGATCGCGGTGATGCTGCTCGATCTCGACAACTTCAAGATGATCAACGACACCTTTGGTCATCACGAGGGCGATGCCCTGTTGCGCGAGGTGGCTCACCGCCTGCAGGCGGTGGCGGGCCACGAGGCCACCATCGGCCGCTTCGGGGGTGACGAGTTCATGATCCTGCTGCCCGAGCTGAACGACGCCCGGCAAGCCGGCAAGCTGGCCCAGCAGATCCTGGATCGCTTCGACCAGCCGTTTCGTACCGGCCCGGCCCGCCAGTTCGCGTCCAGCGCCAGCCTCGGGATCGCGCTGTACCCGCAGGACGCGGCCGACGAACATACCCTGGTGCGCTATGCCGACATGGCGATGTATGAGGCGAAACGCTCGGGGCGCAATACCTATAGCTTCTATTCGGCACACCTGGACGCCCAGGTACGCGCGGAACAGCGCCTTCAGGAACGCCTGAAACACGCGCTGGAGCACGATCGGATCGCGCTGAAATTCCAGCCACTAATCGACGTCAAGACCGGCGAAGTAGTCGCCTGCGAGGCGCTGCTGCGCTGGACGGACCCGGAATTGGGCGCCGTCCCGCCGTCGGCCTTCATCCCCAGCGCGGAGGCCAATGGTCTAATCCTTCCGCTGGGTACGTGGGTCATCCGGGAAGCGTGCCGGCAGCTGGCCGACTGGGCGCGCCAGGGCATCGACACGCCGGTTTGCATCAATATTTCGGCATTGCAGTTCCAGCAACTCGACCTGGTGGGCCAGTTGCAACAGGCCCTCGAGGAAGCGGGCGCCTCACCCAGCCGCCTGGAGATCGAGATCACCGAAACGGTGGCCATGGCAGACGTCGACCTCACCCGCGAGCAGCTCGCCCGACTCAAGACCCTGGGGGTGCGCGTGTCGCTCGACGATTTCGGTACAGGATACTCCTCCCTCGCTTATCTCAAGTCGTTGCCGATCGACAAGATCAAGATCGATCGCTCGTTCATCCAGGACATTGGACAGGACCGCGACGCCGAGATGATCCTGCGCTCGGTGATGGGCCTCGGCCACAGCCTGCATCTGAAGCTGGTGGCAGAAGGCGTCGAGACAGCAGAGCAGCTCGCCTTCCTGCAGCAGGAAGGCTGCGACCTGTACCAGGGATGGCTGTTCTCGCCCGCGCTGTCGGTGGAAGAATTCCGCGCCACCGTCCACTCCCAACGGCATGCCTGAAACCCGCCCTCCTGGACACAAATTGAAGATACATTAGCATTCCCTGTTTGACACCCAGCTAACGCTCCCTTTGAATCAACAGGTTACCGCTCCTTATGGGCGGGGGAAGAATCATGAAGGGGGCGCCATCTGGGTCGAACCCTCGCTACACAGGGACTGGGTGTGACAGGGAGGTTCTGCAACAATACGGCCCCGGGGCCAAGCGGTGCCGCGCCGCCGGAACCGCGCAGCCGTTCCGCCTGGGTGATTGGGCTCGGGTTTACCATCGTGCTCGTGCTGATGGCGGCGTTGATCGCGCTGGGCCTGAATCGCATGGCGCAGGTTCATGACCGCCTCGAACTGATCGTCCACGAACACAACGTCAAGACCGAGCTACTGGGCAACATGCGTAATGCCGCGCGTGAGCGCTCGGTAACCCTGCTTCAGCTGTCGATCACCACCGACCCGTTCGATCAGGACGAGGGGATCATGACCTTTCGCGGTCATGCCTCGGAATTCATGTACAACCGCCAGCGGCTGGATGCGATGCCGATGACGGCGGCCGAACAGCGGCTGCTGGACGAATCCCGCGGACTGACCGAGCGCGCGGTTCAGGTCCAGGAGCGCGTGCTCGACCACATCGTAGATGACGAGACCGACGAGGCGACGAGCTGGCTGCTCGCGGAGGCCATCCCGAAACAGGGGCGCGTGCTGGAACACCTGGACGCGATGATCAACCTTCAGCAGGAGGCCGGTCTGACAGCCGTGCGCGACACCGCGCGTCAATACCGCACCGCAGTCGTCCTTATGCTGGTGCTCGGTGGCGCCGCACTACTGATGGGCATGCTGATCGCCCTGGGGGTGCTGCGGCATACGCGGCGAATTGAATCGGCCCTGTTCGAGGAGAAAGAACGCGCCCAGGTCACACTGCACGCCATTGGTGATGGCGTGATCACCACAGATCTGCAAGGGCGGATCGACTACCTCAACCCGGTCGCCGAGCACCTGACGGGATGGGACCAGGAAGCCGCTCGTGGCCAGCCCCTTTCACGCGTATTTCACATCATCCGGGAGTCCACCGGCGAACGGCTCCATCATCCGCTGACCGAACGCATGCCGGATGGCACGGCCTGCACGCTGGACCAGGAGGCCATCCTGATCTCGGCCGAGGGTCGCGAACACGCCGTCGAAGAGGTCTCGGCCCCCATCCGCGACCGCGACGGCACCATCATCGGCGCGGCCCTGGTATTCCGTGATGTCTCCAAGGCACGCGAGATGGCCCGCGAACTGTCCTGGGCTGCCACCCACGACTGCCTGACCTCGCTGGCCAACCGTGCGGAATTCGAGCGGCGCCTGAGCCAGCTGGTGGCCACGGCCCAGCAGGAAAACCGCGAACACGCCCTGCTCTACATGGACCTGGACCAGTTCAAGCTGGTCAACGACACCTGCGGACACGGGGCAGGCGACGACCTGTTGTGCCAGCTGACCTCGCAGCTGCACAGCCAGCTGCGCGAGAGCGACACCCTGGCACGCCTGGGAGGCGACGAGTTTGGCGTGCTGCTGTCGAACTGCCCGCTGGTACAGGCGGAACGCATCGCGGAGACCCTGCGCACAACCGTCGACAACTACCGGTTCGAGTGGCAGGGACGAATCTTCCGCGTCGGGATCAGCATCGGGGTAGTCCCGGTGTTCGGGCACCTGAAAGACACGGTGCAGTACATGAGCGAGGCCGACGCCGCCTGCTATCTGGCCAAGGAACAGGGACGCAACCGCATCCATGTCTCGCGGGCCGGGGACGCCGAGCTGTCGCATTGCCAGGGCGAGATGAACTGCGTCCAGCGCATTACCCATGCCCTGCAGCACAACCGATTCTGGTTACACGGGCAAAGGATCGTTCCGGTCTCCGGCGACGAACCCACACACACCGAGGTCCTGCTGCGGATGGTCGAGGAGGACGGCACGGTCGTCCTGCCGGCCACCTTCATCCCCGCCGCAGAGCGCTACGGGCAGATGCCCGCAATCGATCGCTGGGTGATCAAGCGGGTGCTTCAGCACGTGGCCACCGACACCGATACCGAGGGTCACTTCGCCGTGAACCTGTCCGGCCAGTCCCTCTGTGACCGGGGCATGCTGGACTATATCGTCCATCAGCTGCAGAACAGCGGCGTCAAGCCCAGCCGAATCTGTTTCGAGATTACCGAGACCTCCGCGATCGCCAACCTGAGCCAGGCCAGCCGCTTCATCCGCGAATTGAGGGGCATGGGCTGTCACTTCTCGCTGGACGACTTCGGGACGGGTATGGCCTCGTTCGGCTACCTCAAGACACTGAAGGTCGACTACCTGAAGATTGATGGCAGCTTCGTGCGCGATATGGCGGAGGACCGGGTCAGCCGGGCGATGGTCGAGAGCATTCACCACATCGGCCGCGTGATCGGGGTCAAGACGGTCGCGGAGTGTGTCTCGCACGAGCGCCTGATGGACGCCCTGCGGCTGGTGGGGGTGGACTATGCCCAGGGCTTTGGACTCCACGTGCCGGAGCCCCTGGAACCCTGTCCTGTTCCGGTCGCGGAAAGCCGGCGTTCCGGATCGGTCGCCGGCTGAATACCGCAGAACACCGGTGCGGCCGGGAACGAACCCCGACCGCCTGTTTAACCCCGGTCAGTAGCCCATGTTCGCGTGGACGTCCGGCGGGGCCTCGTGCGTCAACAGCGACCAGGTCAGATGCGCCATGACCTCGGGCGCCACCACGGTGTGGCGATTGCCCCCGCGCTGCATCCCCTCGCGCAGGCGCTGGCGCACCTCGGCCTGCCCCGTCAGGTCATAGACCACATCCACCTGATCGCCACGGGCCAGGATCTCCTCGACCGATTCCACCGGAATCCCGCGCGCCTGCGCCAGTTTGCGGCCGTCGGTGTCGCCCTGCTCCGATACCGCGGAAATCTCCATTCCCGGCGTATCGCTGTCCAGCAGCAGTTCCAGAAAACGGCCCCCTACGCGGCCCAGCCCCACAATCGCGATCTGAATCGCCATCACTCCCTCCTGTGTTTTCGTTATATCCGGCATGCATCGTTCGGCATGCCCATCGGAGTATAGGGGACATTCTCGCTTTCGCACGCCTGACAGATGCTGGCGGAGACATGGGGAAGATCGGGCCTTTTGGGCCCCGGGCTCGAGCCCCCTACACTCGGCGCATTCACTGCAATGGAGTACACCGCATGAGTCAGTTGCATCTCCCGATCCGCGTGGATCGCCGCGAACAGGGCAAGATCATCCAGCGCCTCGAGCGCCTGGAGGGCGTGGAGCTGGAGTTCGTCGATCTTGATGTCGGCGACTACGAACTCCCCAATGGGGTCGTCGTGGAGCGCAAGTCCGCCACCGACATGGTGCTGAGCGTCGTGGACCAGACCCTGTGGGAGAACGCCGCCAAGCTGAAGGCAACGCATGAAAAGGTGATCTACGTGGTCGAGGGGGACCTCTACGAGCCCCGCTTCCACCAGCAGGCGCTGGACATCCATCGCGCCCTGACGCACCTGACGATCGCACTAGGGATCAGTGTGCTGCCCTCCAATGACGAAGATACCAGCGGCATGCTGATCTACTTGCTGGGCATGAACGCCCAGGTGGACCCCGACCCAATCGCGCGCCCCGCCAAGCCCGAAAAGCGCCGTGCAGCGGCGGAGTTCATTGTCAGCGGCCTGCCCGGTGTGGAACCCGATCTGGCCCGCGACCTGCTGCGCCAGTTCGGCAGCGTCCGCGACGTGCTGAACGCGGATGCCGAGCAACTAGTCAAGGTCGATGGCATGGACCTGGAACGCGCCCAGCGCATCGAGTCGGTCGTGACCCATGGGAGCCGCAAGGGTTAAGGAGACACTGATCAGTGTTTCCTTGATCCCGCAGGGTGCGAGGATTCACGTGTCTCGCCCCCCGCCTGACGTTACAATGCGCGCTGTAGCCCATGCGCAGGCCCCGGGGTCACGCGCGGCGGCGCTCGCCAGACCACCGGAAGGCGGGACCGCAATTCACTGATTTCAGGGAGAAACCCATGACGTTTGTCGTTCTCGAGAACTGCATCAAGTGCAAGTACACCGATTGCGTCGAGGTCTGCCCGGTCGACTGCTTCCACGAAGGCCCCAACTTCCTCGCGATCGACCCTGACGAGTGCATCGACTGCACGCTCTGCGAGCCGGAGTGCCCGGCCGAGGCCATTGTGCCGGAGGACGACGTCCCGGAGGACCAGCTCGAGTTTATCGAGCTGAATGCCGAGCTCTCGCGTACCTGGCCGGTGATCACCGCGCGCAAGGACCCGCCGGAAGACGCCGAGGATTGGGACGGCGTCGAGGGCAAGCTGAAGCACCTGGAACGCTAATCCGCATCAATGGGGCTGCCAGGCAGCCCCACAATCTCGCTGCATCCGCCTGCCAGGCGCACCCCCTCTGCATCTCCCAATGCGCTGCAACAGCCTTCTTCCCGATCGCCCCCCCTTCCTTGCAAGAGAGCCCGTGGCCACCACAGCTGGCTCACCCGGTGTCTCCTCGGTGATTCACTGAAAAGAAACTCGATTCAACTTTGGATTCAAAGGGTTATAAACCGAACGGCCGCTCCCGTATGCGCGCGCTGTATCACGGATGGCACAGATTGGGTCTGATCGCGAGCCCCCTTGCCCCCATAAGTCATTGTTCTACCGCACAAACTCTCCGCTGGCCCAAGTCCTGCTAGTTGGGTTGTTGCGTAGCACGGGCCACGTGGACCGGGGCTACGACAACCGTCTATTGCTAGCTAGCCAATGGAGACAAGACCATGAACTTCCAAAAGACCCTGATTGCTTCCGCAATCGCCCTGGCCTTCGGCCTGAGCTCGGGCCTGGCCCTCGCCAACCCGACCAATACCGCCGATGGCGAAGTCGGTGATCAAACCGCCACCGCCACCTCCTCGGCCGATGGCGGCGGCGCCTCGGCGAACGAGTATTCCCAGGCGTTCGCGATTAATGACTCCGACCTGTCCAACAGCTCGGACAACAGCACGAATGTCTCGGACTCCGGCAACACCACGGTCTCGGATTCGGGCAATGACAGCTCGGATAACAGCCTGAACATTGCCGACTCCGGGAACGACAGCTCCGACAACAGCACGAACATCGCCGACTCGGGCAACACCACCGTCTCGGATTCCGGCAATGACAATTCGGACAACAGTCTGAATATCGCCGACTCGGGGAACGACAGCTCCGACAACAGCCTGAATATCTCGGATTCGGGCAACGACAACTCCGATAACAGCATGGCCCATGCGGATGACAACAGCGCAGCGGCCAACAACGGCTCCACCGCCTCGGTGACCCGTGACCAGAGCGACAACTCCGACAACAGCCTGGCGATCATGGATTCCGGGAACAGCACCGCAACGGACAGCTTCAACACGACGCTGCAGGTGAACGCCGTGGTCAGCCAGAACGAGCTGTCGGGTACGGTGACCGGGAATTATGTTGATATCGCGGGTCATGCCTCTCAGGAGAGCCACAACTACATCGGCTCCGACTCCTTTGTGGCCCCGGCGGGGATTACCCAGGTGTCGCAGAACAGCGGCGCGAACAGCCTGACCCAGCAGCAGGTCTCGGTGCAGGCGCACCTGAACCTGGGCAACTAACCGACACATTCTGTCGGAACGGCATGCGGCGGGGACCAACCCCGCCGCATTCTCCCTGCCATGCAAGAGGGTCCGGTCATGTGTAATCCGTCAGCCCACCGGGGCGGAATCGGTTTTGTTGTCTCGCTGTCTGCCGGCATGTTGCTGCTGACGGCCATCGCCCATGCCGACGTCCCGCCGGCTGGCGATGCACTGCTGCTCGGCTCGGGTCCCGGCACCTACGAGGTGGTCGATCTGGCCACTCTGGACGCGCAACGGGCCCGCCAGGGTGTCACCAGTATCCAGCTCGGCCAGATCCACTCCCGCATCGACCTCGCGAACAACCACGTCGTGAACTCCACCACCGGCAAGAATTTCGTGGCGGCCGGGGCCTTCGACAACGCTCGCGGGATCTCCACGGTCATTCAGAACAGCGGCAATAACGTCGCCATACAGGAATCGATGATCGTGAACATCACGCTCAACCCCTGAGGAATCACCGATGCCCATCCGCCGATGGTTCCTCTGCGCAATCATTACCACCACGCTGATGCTTTCACCCACCCTGTCCGCATGGGCCAGTGGGGCCCAGTTCCCGGGCATGATCGGCAGCATGAATGTGCCGGTGGAGAGCCTTAAAGACCTGCGCTTTCGCTCCATCGTCCCACAGCGATACGACTTCAGCTGCGGCTCCGCCGCCCTGGCCACCCTGCTCACCTATCACTACGACCGCCCCACCACCGAGGTGGAGACGTTCGACAGCATGTTCCGGCACGGTGATCAGGACCTGATCCGCGAGCAGGGCTTTTCCATGCTCGACATGAAGCATTACCTGGAAGGCCAGCAGGGCCTGCCCGCCGACGGCTTTCGCATCGGGCTGGACGACCTCGAGAACCTCGGGGTGCCGGCGATCGCGATGATCGAAACCCGCGGCTATCGCCACTTCGTGGTGATCAAGGGACTCGAAGGCGGGCGTGTACTGGTGGGAGACCCTGCGCTGGGGGTCAAGAGTTATACCCGTCACGAGTTCCAGCGGGTCTGGGTCAACGACATCCTGTTCATCATCCGCGAGGACGTGGACCTCGCCCGGCATCGCTTCAATGCCTCGGAAACCTGGGCCGCCGTGACCCGTGCGCCGATTGAATCGGGCGTCGTGCGCAGCGATCTGGCGAGCTTCACCCTGCATCTGCCCCGCGCGAGCGACTGGTGAGCGCCATGATGAAACGCCTGCCCTGCTGCATCCTGGCCGCTATGCTCGCCAGCGCGACATGCGCCACCACGGCTCACGCCCTGGATGTCCTGCCCCCGCTTGGTGACGAGCGCGTGGTACCGGATTCGGTACTGGAGGCCCAGCGCGGCGGCTTCTTCGGGCGCGACGGCCTGGAGATCTCGATCGGACTGGAACAGATCACGTCACTCAATGGCGAAGTAATCAACCACTCCACCCTGCGCCCCCTGAGCGATATTGCCAGCGGCTCCCACTGGCCCGGCACCGACCTGCGTTCGGTCGTCATCCAGACCGGGGGGGCGATGCCGGCGGAAAGCTGGGCCTCCGGCATGGGCTGGGTCACCGCGATCCAGAACGAACTCGACGGACAGGACATCCGTCACCAGACCATCCTGCAACTGGAGCTGGGCAACCTGCAGATGCCGCGAGGGGACCTGGGCCGGGCGCTGGAACAACACATGCTCGAGCGTGGCGGAGGCTTCTGATACCTCCGCCACGGTAACGCCCCTCAAAAACGGATCGGCACCCGCAGGGTGGCCTGCACATCCGGTGCGGCCTCGGTCGCCCCGACGCCAAGCGAGAAATTCACACTGGTGCGGTCCGTCAGCCGGTGCGAGATACCCCACAGCACGGTCCCCACCTGGCGCCGCCCGAAAACGGGCTCCAGCCCACTTTCGTTCTCCACCCGCGTCCGGAATACCGTGCTGTGGTCGTAGCCAAAGCTCATCGAGGTGCGGTCGTTCAGGCTGATCGCCATTCCCAGGCTCATACCGACCGCGTCGCCGGGATTGACCTTGCCATAGCCATCGCCCACATCGCGCTCGATGTTCCAGAGATAGCTGACGTTCGCAAAGATCACGGCCGGGTCGGTCGGGTAGATCATCGTCACGCTGGGCTGGATGCTCCAGAACCCGGAACCCGTGGGCTGCTCGAGGAAGATCTCGCCCAGGCGATTACCCTCGTCGTCCAGGATCTCGCGGCGGGCGACATCGAAGGGCCCCTTCCCGGTCGTGCTCTTGGCCTTGAGGTTGCCGATAAAGAACGGCCGACCTCGATCCGCCATGTTGAACTGGTAGGACACACCGAACTCGATATCGCCCAGTCCCTGACCGGTGGAGCCGGTCACCCGCTCCAGCGCGGTCGCCTCGAGGATGTCCCGCCGCCGCACCTGCTGCTCGCGGTAGACATACGGGATCTTCATCCCGACCTCCAGCCGCTCGGTCAGGCCGTAGCGAAAGCTCACCGCCGCGGTCAGCGTATCGCGCTCCGTCTCGCTGACATCAATCAGCCCGATCGCCAGGGCCGGGATGATGGTGAATCCCTCGATCGACACATCCAGCGAGCTGCTGTGGACGTACGAAAGCGACGGCTCCACCACCCACTGCCCCTTCGGTGTGAGCACCCCACGTTCCTCGAAGACCGTCACTTCGGGGCCCGAGTCCACCGGGGCGTCCCCGACCGCCTCGCGAGCCTCCTGGCCCACGGCCGGCGCGGCCAGCCCGATACACAGCGGCACCACCCCCAAACCACTTCTCCTGACCCATCGCTTGTCCACCGTCGTTCTCCATGGCCCCAGGGGCCGAACTGTTACGCAAGGGCCACTCTCTTCCCCGTCACAAGATTCAGGGGGCACTGGAACGCAGCCCGTACTTGTCGAGCAGGCGGTAGAGCGTCATCCGGCCCACCCCCAACTGGCGCGCGGCCCGCGAGACATTGTGGTCACACTGGCCCAGCACCTTGATCAGCAATTCCCTTTCGGCGATCGAGCGCGCCTGGGACAGCGTTAGCGGCTTCTCGGCATGGCCCGCCGCGGCCAACCCCAAATCCTCCGGCCGAATCAGGCGGCCCTCCGCCATCGTGACCGCCCGCCGCACCCGGTTCACCAGCTCGCGTACGTTGCCGGGCCAGGCATGGGCGTACATCGCCTGCCACGCGTCCTGGGTAAAGCCACGCAGTCGCGGGTTCTGGCTGCGGAACTGCTCGAAATAGAAGCGCGCGAGTTCTTTCAAATCCGTGCCCCGCTCACGCAACGGGGGCACATCCAGCTGGATAACGTTCAGGCGGTAGTAGAGGTCCTCGCGGAAACGACCGGTCTCGACGGCCTCGTCCAGCGCGACATGGGTCGCCGCGAGCACCCGTACATCCACCTTGATGGGTTGCAACCCACCGAGCCGCACGAGCGTTCCCTCTTGCAGAAAACGCAGCAGATTCACCTGTAGCTCCAGGCTGAGATCGCCAATCTCGTCCAGCAACAGCGTGCCGCCATGCGCGAGTTCGAACTGCCCGATCTTGCGTCGGCCCGCCCCGGTAAAGGCACCCGCCTCGTGGCCGAACAGTTCCGACTGGATCAGTTGTGCCGGCAAAGCCCCGCAGTTCACGGCGACAAACGGCCCGTTCGCGCGCCGTGAATGACGGTGCACGGCCAGTGCAGCCAGCTCCTTGCCGGTGCCACTTTCGCCCTGAAAGAGCACCGGTGCCTCGGAGCCGGCGACCCGCTCGATCTGACGGGCCAGCCCCTGCATCACCGGGCTATGACCGACGATGGAGATATGGCCCGACTCGACACCCCGGGTGGGGCGCGCAGGCCGCGCCTCCAGCGCGGCCATCCCGCATGCCCGGCCCAGCGTGATTTCAAGGCGCGCCTGGTCGAACGGCAGGGTATGAAAGTCGTAACAGGACTCGCGGATCAGCTCGCGAACATCGTCTTGCAGTAATAGATCCGAATGCACCAGCGCAATCCACTTCACGTGCTGATGGGTGTGTACAAACTCGGTCACCCAGTTCGGGACAGGGCTGCCCAGATCGACAAGCCCAACACGAATCTTGCCGAGCGCGCCCTCGGCCAGGCCACCCGCCCCCGGGACACGCCACAGGCTCCAGGCATCGGAGAAGCTCGGCATCGATTGCCCCGCTCCTCCGCCACCGTCCACCCATGCCACGTCGCGCACCATCGCAGTCGCACAGGCACGCTGCAGTGCATAACGCGATTCGTCGGAATCCCCCCGGGGCAGGAAAGTCCCACCATCCACCGACCGCAAAAAGGAACCATTCAACCTTCGCGATCCGGCCATGCCCGTCCCTATTGTTCAGATCCAGCTCTACTGGCCCACTCGATTCAACCGATCCATCGCTGCAAGTTCAGCGATGTCTCTGCCGGAATATAGGGGAAAAGGACGACCGCAACATTAAACAACGAGCGCGAAATTAACCACCAAAAAGAATTACAATTTATTTTAATGAAGAGTATTAATATTCCCGAAACCATCTCCGATAAACAATAAAAAAGGCCGCTCGAAAGCGGCCCTTTTTGTGATGCATTTAAAATCCCCGACCGTACGATACGGGGACACTACGTCTCAGACACGAGAAAGATCTGCAATCTCATCAACCCACCTCACCACAGCCAGGTCTCCGGCTGCTCGATCGCACGGTCCTCATTGTTCGCCAGCAGACCCTTGATACACCGAACCAAAAGCCAGACGATCATGAACAGCAAGACCAGGAATCCAATACCGATCGGGGTCAAAACAGCCCCTACGATGACGCCGAGCAAACCAATCCAGAATGTACGAATCTGGTAGGTAAAATGCGTATCGCTGACCGCGTCCCCATCGTGGCGTTTGATGTAAGCAATAATCAAACCGGCGATCGCGGTGAGTGCGGTCAGAAAACTGACCAGATACAGTACGTACACCACGGTCACCATCGTGCGCTCCTTGCGCGGACCCGGTACCGGACCGCTCACTTCGCTGGGTTCGACCTCCGGTCGTGTTCCTTCGCTCACCTTGCACCTCCTGTCGGCATGGTTACGCTCATGACGAGCCTTGAGCTCGAGACTAGCACTTTTGCCACTTTCCACGGCCAGCACCGGTCAAGCGTACCGCTGCTTCCTAAAGCGCACCCGCCGAAACGATCAGTACGATCCCGGCGAGGGCAAACGCGAATCCGGCCAGTTGCACGCGCGACATGCGCTCGGCCTGAAACAGACGGGCCATCAGTGCGGTCGGCGCGGGCGACAATGCACCGGCCACCGCAATGATCGACAACAGCCCCATGCGCACGGCCACCACAAAGGCCAGTGTCGCGGCTGCCTGGAACAGCCCTGCCAGCGCCAGCAACACAAAGGTGGAACGACTCATGCCACGCTCGGGCCGCAGGACCAGCATCACCAGCGCGAGCGTCAGGGCCCCCACGGCCGAGGTGGCCACCACGGGCCACAACGGCGAGCCGGCCTCGGCCTGATCCAGAAACACGAATACCAGGCCGAAGCAGACCCCTGCGATCACCGCGTCCAGCAGCCCCTTGATCGGATGCGCGCCCCGCGCCAGCGCCATCAGACCGCGTACGGGCCGATCCAGACGCCTGGGACTGGCCTTGCGCGCCCCGCCCGAGATCATGCCGATCGCCACCACAATGGCGCCGATGCCAACCAGCGCGAGCATGCCCGGCCGCTCGCCAAGCGCCAGGCCCACACCCAGCGGCACCAGAGCGGAAATCACCCCGGTGATCGCCGCCACCAGGCCCATCGAGCCCTCGGCCAGCCCGTGATAGTAGGCGAGAAGCCCCAGCGCCAACGCGAGTCCGGAAGCCCCGCCCCAGATCAGCGCCTGGGGCCCCGGGAGCCCGGCCATCGGAATGGCAATCAGCAGCAGCGCCCCCGTGGCCAGGAACTGCGAATAGCACGCCACCACCAGCGCGGGAATGCGGCGCGAGGCCAGGCCACCCAAAAAATCCCCCGCACCAAAGCCCAGCGCGGTCAGGAGTCCGAGGAAAAAGGCCATCTAGCGAGGCCGCCGTCGACCACCCGGCGCGCGAAGCGCCCGGGACTTATTCACCGGCCTGTTCGAGCAACTCCTTCAGCCGGTCCTCGTTCGCCGCGGTGTGGATACCCGTGACCGTGCCGTCGCCATCCAGCAGGATCACGGTGACCTCTTCCGGGGTGTGCGGCATGAAGCCCGCATCCTCTTCGGACTGGGTCACCGCGGTCGGATACTCGCGGGCCTGCATGCGCGGCAGGACAACGTTCTCCATCACGTGCGGGGGCATCTGGTGGATATCCGCGATGTAGATCACACCGATCTCGTTACGCTCTTCCTCGGTCATCTCGCCGAGCACGGCATTGGCGATATCCGCCGGGGCCATCTCCACGGTCTTGAGGATCACGCGTGCATCGCCCGGAATCTGGAGCGGGTTCCCGTGCTGATCGTTCAGCGTGCGTTCGGGAAAGGCCTCGCCCTCGACGACTTCGTCGGCCGAGGCGTTGGCACCCCCGTCGCAGGCCGCGAGCAACAGGGTTGAGGTGGCAAACAACGCGGCAAGCAGAAGTGCAGGCAATCGTGTCATGGGGAGTCCTCCAGGGCTGTGAATCGATGCGCGCCGTGAACGGTCGGACGTTCGCGGCAAACGCCACCGATGGTAACGCATCCATGGCCCCAGTAGACTTCACGGACTCGCTGACCCATGTAACCACTCGCGTTGGTCCGTGTTTCCCCAGAGCAAATGCCCCGGAACTCCTCAATGCTTCAGCCACTGATCAAACTGCTGCGGCCGCACCAGTACATCAAGAACGGGTTTGTCCTGCTGGGCGTCGTGTTCGCCCACGAGTGGCAGCCGACGATGCTGCTGGCCGCGGGGGTCGCCTTTGTCGCCTTTTGTGCGATCGCAAGCGCTGTTTATGTGCTGAACGACATCGTCGATGTCGAGGCCGACCGCCAGCACCCGGTCAAGCGCAACCGGCCGATCGCCAGCGGGGTGATCCCGGTCGGCACCGCCTGGGCGATCTTTGCCACCCTGGTCGTGGTCGCGCTCGTGCTGGCGGCACTGGTCAGCACCGGCGTGACCGCCCTGGTGCTCGCCTACCTGGTGCTTAACGTGGCCTACTCCTGGTCGCTGAAGCATATCGTGATCCTGGATGTCTTCAGTATCTCGGCAGGCTTCATGCTGCGCATCCTGGCCGGCACGCTCGGCCTCGGGATCGAGCCCTCGCAGTGGCTCTTGCTGTGCGGGCTGATGCTCACGCTGTTTCTCGGCTTCGCCAAGCGCCGCGCGGAACTGGCGGATACCGCGATCGAGCGCTCCCCCGAGCGCGAAGGCCCGCGCCGCGTACTCAACGACTACAGCGTGGGCCTGGTGGACCAGTTCATCGCGATCAGCGCAGCCTGCACGGTCCTGTCATACGGGCTTTATACGGTCAGTGCACAGACCATCGACCTGCACGGCACCGACGGGCTGATCTACACCCTGCCGCTCGTAATCTACGGCATCTTCCGCTACCTGTTCCTGCTGCACGCCCGAGGCGGGGGAAACGACACCTCGCGCGACCTGGTCACCGACCCGCACCTGCTCGCGACGGTCGCTGTCTGGCTGGGCGTCACCATCGTCGTCCTGGCATGAGCGCAGTGCTGCTGTCCGGCTGGCGCATGCGTGCCGTGATGTTCTCCGTAATCGCGGCGGTCGTGCTGTATCTGGGCGTCGCACTGTGGGCGGGCGCGACCGAGGTCTGGCATGCCCTCACCCTCGTGGGCATCGGGGGGCTGCTGCTGGCATTGTCGCTCTCATTGGTGAACTACTCGTTGCGTTTCACGCGCTGGCAGCTCTACCTGCGCCGCCTCGGCCACCATGTGCCCCTGCGCGCGAGCGGCCACATCTACCTGGCCGGGTTTGCCCTGACCACCACCCCCGGAAAGGCGGGCGAAGCGCTGCGCGGGGTGCTGCTGAAACGGCGTCATGTTCCCTATCCCGACAGCTTCGCGGCCTTCGTCAGCGAGCGCCTGTCGGATCTGATCGCGGTCGTGCTGCTGTCGATGCTGGGCTTTACCCTGGTGGCCCAGGGCGGCTGGCTGATCCTCGCAGGGGCCAGTACCGTGGCGCTCGCGCTGGTCATCCTGTCGTGGCGCCGACCGCTGGCGCGGCTGCAGGCGTGGACGGACCGGCCCGGCCAGCGCCTGTGGCGGACCGTTCATCACTTGGCGACCGTCCTCCTGCAGGCCCGTCGCTGCCATCGCCCGACCCTGCTGGCTGGGGCGACTATCCTGAGCGTGGTCGCCTGGAGCGCGGAAGCGCTCGCCTTCTGGTGGATCCTCAACGCGATGGGCTTCGAGGCGAGTTTCGCCTTCGCCGCGTTCGTGTTCGCACTGGCGATGCTGGCCGGGGCGCTGAGCTTCCTGCCCGGCGGGCTCGGCGGCACCGAGGCCGTGATGGTCGGCCTGTTGCTGCTGCACGACATGCCCGCGGCCGATGCGGTCGCCGCGACCATGCTGATCCGCTTCACCACCCTGTGGTTTGCGGTCATCCTGGGCCTGATCGCCCTGGGCACCAACCCCGAGGCCCGCGGGCGCGAACACCCGGCAGAGCATCATGCGTAACCGATCTCCTGTAGGAGGCCAGCCCTCTGGCCGATCACCCATGACGAATCGGCCAGAGGGCTGGCCTCCTACAGGGCTGCGCAATCACGGGTATCTTGAGGACGCGCCATGACCACGAGCTGGAACCGCATCCCGCGTGTCGCGCACGCCGCCGAGCTCTCCCTGACCCGGCGTGGCCAGCCCCTGCCCGAGATTGCCCACCCGCTGCTGGCCCACGGTCTCGGCCGCAGCTACGGCGACGTCTGCCTGAACCCCGGCGGAACCCTGCTGCATACCCGTGACCTCGACCGCTTCATTGCCTTCGACCCGGACACGGGCCGCATCACCGCCGAGGCCGGCCTGACCCTGGACGACTTGCTGCGCTTCGCGCTCCCGCGCGGCTGGTTCGTGCCGGTGGTCCCCGGCACGCGCTTTGTCACGCTCGGAGGCGCAGTGGCCAACGACGTACACGGCAAGAATCACCACCATGCCGGCAGCTTTGGCGAGCATGTCCGCGCCCTGACCTTGCGCCGCTCGGACGGCGAATGCCTCGAAGTAACCCCCGACGGCACCCCGGACTGGTTCGCCGCGACCGTCGGCGGACTCGGGCTGACCGGCCTGATCGAGACGGTCACACTGCAACTCGTGCCCGTGCGCACCCCCTGGATGCGCGCCTGGTCGCAGCGCTTCGAGAGCCTGGAGGAGTTCTGGGCGCTGGATGCCCGGGCCGAGCGCGAATGGCCCTACACCGTCGCCTGGATCGACTGCCTGAACCCGGGCCCGCGCGGCGAGATCGGCCGCGGCATCTACAGCGGGGCACGCCATGCGACCACCGCACCGGCGCGCAGCCGATACCGGGAACCCCACCGCGCCATCCCGCTGGACCCGCCGGTGTCGCTGGTCAACCGCGTGACCCTGCGGCTGTTCAACCAGCTCTATTACCGCCAATCCGTACACCCCACCGCTCGCGCCGTCCATCACCTGCCCTGGCTCTTCCCGCTGGACGCAGTCCGCCACTGGAACCGTATCTACGGGTACAAGGGGTTTTACCAGTACCAGTGCGTGCTGCCCCCCCATGCGCAAAAGGACGGCATGCAGGCGTTGCTCGATGCCGTGGCCGCCAGCGGCCAGGGTTCGTTCCTCGCCGTGCTCAAGCGCTTCGGGGACCGCGCGGGACCGGGAATGCTGTCGTTCCCCCGCCCCGGCGCGACCCTGGCGCTGGACTTCCCCGAACGCGGCAACGAGACCGAGCACCTCTTCCGGCGTCTGGACCGCATCGTGCAGGAGACCGGCGGCGCGCTGTACCCGGCCAAGGACGCGCGCATGCCCCCCGAGCTGTTCCGCAGCGGCTTTCCCCGCTGGGAGGAGTTCGCTAGCTTTGTCGACCCCGAATTCTCCTCCGGCTTCTGGCGCAGGGTAACCCTATGAACCGTTTGCAATCCGTCGTGATCCTCGGCGCCACCTCGGCGATCGCCACCGCCGTCGCGCGCGAACTCGCCGAACACGGCGCCCGACTGTTTCTGGTCGCGCGCGACGGCGAACGGCTGGAGGCACTGCTGCAGGATCTGCGCGTACGCGGCGACGATGCCTCCGCCACGCGCATCCTCGGCACGACGGTCGACCTGGCGGACGTCGACGCCCACGCGGACGTATGGGCACAGGCACAGGAGGCGCTAGGCGACAGCATCGATGCGGTGCTGCTGGCCTGGGGCACGCTGCCGGATCAGGAGGCCTGCAACGCGTCCGTCGCCACCACACTGGAGGCGATCCACGTGAACGGCACCAGCGCCATCGCCTTCCTGGCCCGCATAGCCCCCGACTTCGAACAGCGCGGCCGTGGCGTGATCGCCGCCATCGGGTCGGTCGCCGGCGACCGCGGGCGCCAGAGCAACTATGTCTACGGCACCGCCAAGGGCATGCTGGCCACCTATCTCCAGGGACTGCGCAACCGGCTGTTCTTCAGCGGCGTGGATGTGGTCACGATCAAGCCAGGTTTCGTGCGCACCCCGATGACCGAAGGCTTCAACCGCGCCGGGGCGCTGTGGGCTGAGCCCGAGACGGTCGCGCGCGGGATCGTCAAGGCCATGCGTCGCGGCCGCGATGTCGCCTACCTGCCCTGGATCTGGTGGGGCATCATGACCGTGATCCGCCTGATCCCCGAGTACCTGTTCAAACGCCTGAAGCTGTAATGACGGCGCCGCAACGCATCGTGCTGTTCGACTTCGACGGGACCCTGACCCGACGCGACACGCTGTTCCCGTTCCTGCGCTTCGCGCTGGGGACACCGCGCTTTCTTGCGGCCCTGCCCGGATGCCTGCCCACGCTCGCAGGCTTAGCGCGCGGCCGCATCGCCAACCAGGTCGCCAAGGAGGCCGTGCTCCAGCGGATGATCGGCGGGGCATCCCTGGACGATCTGCAGGCCCGGGGCCGCGCCTTCGCCGATCACGTGCTGGACCGCCTGTTGCGCCCGGCCGGCATGGAACGCCTGCACCACCACCAGGCGGCCGGCGACACCTGTGTGCTGGTCTCGGCCTCGCTGGATCTGTGGCTGCGCCCCTGGGCCGAGCGTCATGGCCTGGCCGACGTGATCTGCTCGCACCTGGCGGTCGACGATCACGGCCGGGTCAGCGGTCACCTCGACGGCACCAACTGCCAGGGCGCGGCCAAGCCCGCCGCGATCGCCAGCTGGCTGGGTCGCTTTGACCCGCACACGCCCGTCGACCTCTACGCCGCCTACGGCGACAGCGCGGGGGACGAACCCATGCTGCAGATGGTCACCACGGGTTACCGACTGCGGGGCGGCCGCTTCGAGCCAATCCAGACGGACACGCACAAGGCATGAGTGCCGATCGCCTGCCTCCCGGCGCGCCCTGGCTCGCGCGCCACTACGGTGCGGTGCTGCTGACCGCCCTGGCCGCCAAGATCCTGATCGCCTGGACCCTGCCGATCACGGGCGACGAGGCGTACTTCCTGATCTGGGGGCAGCACCCCGATCTTGGCTACTACGACCATCCCCCGATGGTCGGCTGGTGGCTGAGCCTGGTGCTCGCGATCTCGGACCATCCGCTCGCGATCCGGGCCCTGGGGATCGCCGTATCCATGGCACCTGCCCTGCTGATCCTTGCGCTGTGGCGCCGGCAGGACCCGGTTCGGGCGCGGCTGGTCTCGCTGATCGCCCTGTTCGTGCCGCTGCTGTTCATCGCGGTACTGACCGCCACGGACACCCCGCTGCTCCTGTTCGGCCTGGTGGCCACCGGTCTGACCTGGCACGCGCTGCGCACCGGGCGTTCGGGCTGGTTCCTGCTGGCGGGATTCGTGCTGGGCCTGGCCTTCCTGTCGAAGTACTTCGCGGTGCTGCTCGGGATTGCGCTGGGACTGCACATCCTGCTGTTCGCGCCGCGCCACTGGCGCGGACTGCTGCTGATCATCCTCGGCGTCGCGCCGGCGGTGGCCCTGAACCTGTACTGGAACTGGGACAACTGCTGGTACAACGTGATGTTCAACATCGTGAACCGGCATGGCGGCGACGGGATCGACCCAACCAACCTGCTCGCCTACGCGGCGATGCTGGTCTACGTGTTCACCCCCTGGCTGCTGTGGTTCATCGCCCGCGAGTTCCCCGCGCTGCGCCCCGGCATCCGCGAACATCACCTTGGCGTCTTCCTGAGCGCCGGACTGATCCCGCTCGCGGTGTTCGCCCTGCTGGCGCCGTTCAAGAGCATCGGCCTGCACTGGCTAGCGGTGTTCGTACCCTTCCTGCTGCTGCCCGCCCTGTTCCTGAGCACCCGCGCACTGAACATCAGCGCCTGGCTCTCGACCATCCTGGCCGGCGTACACGCAGCCGTACTCCTGACCATCGCGCTAATGCCCGTGGAATGGCTGGAGGACCACGGGCGCTACGCCGATGCGGTCTACTATCTCGCCCCGGAGTCCGTGGCCGAGGCCGTGAACGAATACGAGCCGGACTGGCACGTATTCACGCGCAGCTATTCGCGCTCCGCCGTACTCGCCTACTACGCCGGACGCGAGGTCGGCGTGTTCGGCTCCGGCTCGCACTACGGCCGTCAGGACGACCTGCTGACCGACTTCCGCGCCCTCGACGGCGAGAATCTGCTGTACGTCGCGACCCGCGGCGAGGTCGACCCGGGCGACCTGGAACCCTTCTTCGACGAGGTCGTGATCCGCCGCCAGCCGATCCGCGGGATCGACTGGGAATTCGCCGAAGGCTACGGATTTCGCTATGACGCCTACCGCGAGCGGGTCCTGAGCGAGATCCTGGCCGACTACTACGCCATCCCCGCCTGGCTCCCCGAAGGCCGCTGCGACTTCACCGATCGCTACAGCCCGTAACGCCGCGAACGTCGGTGCGGTATTACGGTCACACAGGCACGGCGATATGCTTGAACCCGCCGCCATGCGCGTTCAAGCTGACGCGTTTGTTTGCCAATGCAATGACGGAGATCCCTACATGAAGCCTTACCTGGCATTCGCTGGTGCGCTGCTGCTGGCCATCCCGAGCCTGACCCTGGCCCAGGCCCAGACCGACCCGCAGATGGAAGAGCAGATGCAGCAGCAGGAGCCGGAGACCACGACCTATCAGGACTGGGAGGTCGCCTGCATTGAGGTTCAGGGCGGCGAGCGCTGCCGTATGCAGCAGACCCTGCAGATCCAGGACGAGCAGGCGCAGGGCGCCTACCTGCAGGCCTCGCTGTTCCGCGATGGCGACAGCTACATCATCGAGATCCTGCTGCCGCTGGGCGTGGATCTGCGCCCCGGCATCCTGATGCAGGTCGACGAGGACGGCGAGGAGATCGAGGCCCCCTACATCGCCTGTGTGGAGCAGGGCTGCGTGGCAGGCCATGAGCTCACGGAAAGCCAGTTCAGCGCGATGCGTGGTGGTAGTGCGCTGACAGTCGGCTTCTGGCCGCTGCATGGCGACCAGCCGCTGGCCTTCGACGTCTCGCTGATGGGCTTCACTGACGCCAGCGAGCGGCTCTAGGCCTTCGCTTGGCTGCGCCACACGGGCCGGTACAATGACCCGTGTGGCGAAGCACAGGGACGCAACGAGCCGGGCCGGCCTCAACCGCGCCCGGGCACGCTGGCGGCGGGCAGCCTGGACTGTCCTGGCCGCCGCCGTGCTGTGGTGGATCCTGGCCGGGCTTGATGCCCTGCTGGAACCCCTGGCACTGCTCGCGGTTCTGCTGGCCGGGGCCGCCAGCCTCGTACTGCCCAGCGGTCGCCCCCTCGGTGTCCGAATCCGGGCCATACCGGGCCTGATCGGCTATTTCCTGCGAGCCTCCTTCCTCGGCGGCATCGATATCGCCCGACGCGCACTGGACCCCAAACTGCCCATCGCACCGGACTTCATCGAGTACCGGGCCGACCTTCCGCATGGACCACCTTTGACCCTGTTCATGGCCGTGCTCAGCCTGCTCCCGGGGACCCTCAGCGTTCGCCTCGAGGGGCGCCTGCTGACTGTCCATGTGCTGGATCGCCATGGCCAGCCCGAAGTCGCGCTGCGCGAGCTCGAGCGGCGTATCCACGCGGCCTTCGAGGATCCGCGGCGCCGTAAGGAGGGGGGCACATGAGCGCGTTCTATCTGGGCGCGGCGCTGTTCCTGCTGGCGACCATTCTCCTGGGCCTGATTCGCGTGTTGCGCGGCCCCGGCTCCGGCGACCGCATGCTGGCCGCCCAGCTGTTCGGGACTACCGGGGTCACCATCCTGCTGTTGCTGTCACTGACGCTGGAGACCCCGGCACTGGTCGACGTCGCGCTGGTCTTCGCATTGCTGGCGGTGGTGGCTGCGGTCGCGTTCGTCCGCCAGCACGGCCTGCCGGAACCGTCGGGCACGCCCATCCATCAGCGCCACGGCCAGAAAAAGGAGCCGGACGATGATCGCTAACACCCTGACCGTGATCCTGATCCTCGCCGGACTGGTGTTCTTCGCGGCCGGCACGGCCGGGCTGCTGCGCTTCCCGGATGTCTACTCCCGCCTGCACGCGCTGACCAAGGCGGACAATGTCGGGCTGGGCCTGGTCATCCTTGGCCTGATGCTGCAGGCCGGCGGGCCGGCGGACATCCTCAAGCTGTTCCTGATCTGGGTACTGGTCCTGGCGGCCGGCACCACGGCCGCGCACATGGTGGCGCAACGCACCTGGACCCACGGGGAATTCGAGTCCGACCGATGAGCGGCCTGCTCCTCGTCGTCTTCGACCTGGTCCTGCTGGTCGGACTTCTCGGGGTCGCCTGGCGCTGCCTGGCGAGTACCGACCTCTTCCGGGCGGTGGTGCTGTTCATCACCTTTGGACTGCTACTCGCGCTGGCCTGGGTGCGTCTGGAGGCCCCGGACATCGCCCTGGCCGAGGCCGCGATTGGCGCCGGCATCACCGGCGCCCTTTTGCTGGTCACGCTGGAGAGGCTGCGCAGCATCGCGGTCGAACGCCGGCGCGGACGCCCTGACGAGCCACCCGACCCGGCCGCCGCCGATGCCCTGCTGCACGCCCTGCATGACCCCCCGCCGCCACGACGGACCTTTCTTCCGGCACTGACCTTCGCCCTGGTGGTTGGCGGGCTGATGGTCACCGCCCTGTGGCATCAGCCGGACGCCGTGGGCCTGGAGCCCGTGGTCGACGAACACATGGGCGTCTCGGGCGTGGATCACCCGATCACCGCCGTGCTGCTGAACTTTCGCGCCTATGACACCTTCCTGGAGCTGGCGATCGTCCTGATCGCCCTGCTCGGGGCCTGGTCGCTGGGCCGCTACGACCGCCTGCCGGCACGCCCGGCGCCCGGCCCGATCCTGCCCGGCACCCTCCGGCTCCTGGTGCCGGTCGCGATCGTCACCGGTGTGTATATCCTCTGGGCGGGCAGCCATGCCCCGGGCGGGGCGTTTCAGGCGGGGGCCATCCTGGGCGCCGCGGGCATCCTGCTTGTACTGGCGCGGCCGCGCGACCTGCCGATGGCGCCGAGTACGCCACTGCGGCTGGGCCTGGCCGCGGGTGTGGGCCTGTTCCTGGCGATTGGGGTCATTGGCCTGTTCATCGGCCCGGGCCTGCTCGGCTATCCGCCCGAGTGGGCCTATCCGCTGATCATCGTGATCGAGGTGGCGGCCACGCTGTCGATCGCCCTCACCCTGGTGGCGCTGTTCATTGCCGGACGGCCTGCCGGAGACGATCACTAATGGAATGGCTTGCCCAGCAACTGGCTCCGGGCCTGATCTATCCGACGGCCGGCGCGGTCCTGTTCGCGCTCGGCCTGTACGGGCTGATACGCCGCCATCACCTGGTCCTGCGGATTCTTGCGCTGAACATCATGGGTTCCGGGGTGTTCATGGTGCTGCTGGGCATTGCGGCCCGCGGCGAGGGCCCACCGGACCCGGTTGCGCAGGCGCTCACGCTGACCGGCATCGTGGTCGCGGTCAGCGCGACGGCATTTGCCCTGGCGCTGGTCGTGCGCCTGGCACGCATCACGGGGCAGGCGATGATGCTACCCGGCCCACCAGACGACGACGCACCGGTGGACGACATCTCGCGCGAGGAGCACGCCCCTTCCGCGGAGTACGAGCGGGAGCATCGCGAATGAGCGAGACACCCGCCGCGATGCTCCCGCTGGCGATCAGCGGCCTGGTGGCCCTGTCACTGGCGCTGGCCATCCTCGCCACGATCTGGCCGCGCCAGGCGCACCGGATTGGGGGTTATGGCGCGGTGCTGATGGCCGCAGCCGTAATCACACTGAGCGCCTTGTTCCTGGCTGCGGGACCCGAGCCGGAGAACGCGGCCACGCGCGTGGCGCTGGGCGGCTGGGAGGCACCGCTGGGCGTAATGCTGCACCTGGACGGGCTGTCGATGACGCTGCTGGTCCTCACCGCGGTGGTAGGTCTGGCGACCAGCCTGTACAGCCTTGGCTATGTGCACGACCCGATCGAACGCCGGCAGTTCTGGCCCCTGTGGCTGTGGCTGTGGGCCGGGCTGAACATGCTGTTGCTGTCCGGCGATGCCTTCAATCTTTACATCTCGCTGGAGGTGGTGTCGCTGTCGGCGGTGGCACTGGTGGCGTTCACAGGGACCGCGGCCGCCGTATCCGGGGCGATGCGCTATCTGCTGATCAACATCCTCGGCTCGCTCAGCTTCCTGATGGGGGTCGTGCTCCTGTTCGGGGAGCACGGGGTGCTCGACCTGGTGCTGCTGGAGGCCCGTACGGAGATCGGCCCCACCGAACTCATGGCCGCGGTACTGATGACCGCCGGGCTGATGCTGAAGGCGGCGCTGTTCCCGCTGCATGTCTGGCTCGCCCCCGCACACGGCTCCGCCCCGGCCCCCGTCAGCGCGGTGCTCTCCGGCCTGGTGGTCACCGGCTCGTTCTACCTGATCCTGCGCCTGTGGATGGGCCCCTTTGCCCCACTGGCCACACCGGCGTTCGGCATCCTGGTGGGGCTGCTTGGCGTGGCCGCGCTGATCTGGGGCTCGGCCCAGGCCCTGCGCTCCGGGCGCCTGAAATCCATCGTTGCCTACTCCACCGTGGCCCAGTTTGGCTACCTGCTGATCGCCTTCCCGCTGATGCTGGTGGACTCCGGGGCATGGAAGGTGGTGGTGTTCTTTGCCGTCGTGCACGCCCTGGCCAAGGCCTCCGTCTTTCTCGCCGCCGGCACACTGCAGCACGCGGCCGGGCATGACCGTCTGGCCGACATGGGCGCGGTCCTGCGCGCCCGCGGCCGCACCGTATTCGCGCTGGGCCTGGCCGGGGTGAGCCTGATGGGCCTGCCCTTCACCGGCGGCTTCATCGCCAAGTACCTGCTGCTGGAGGCGGGCCTGTCCACGATCCTGGCAGGCAGCCTGATCGGCGTGCTGTGGGTGATCGCGATTGCCGGGGGCGGGCTGCTCGCGGCCGGGTACGTGCTGCGCATGGTGGCCCCGGCCTTTCACCGTGGTCCCCAGAACCCTGGCGAGGCGGTCTCGCCGTGGATGGACTGGGTGCCGCTGGGGCTGGCCGTGGTCGCGGCCGCCGCCGGCTTCGCCGGCACCCTGACCCTGCACACCCTGACACTGACGCCGGGGGCACCATGAGCGACGGCGGCTGGCTGCTCCTCGCCATCCTGATGAGTTCGCTGGGCCCGGGCCTGGCGATCTTCTTCCTGCCCGAGCGGCGCTACGGGCTGCGGACCCTGCTGAACCTCGGCGGGGCCGGGACCAAGCTGGTGCTGGTCGGCTGGCTTTTGGTGAGCGTTCTGCGTGGCGACGAGTACCGCCTGGTCCTTCCGCTCGTGCCAGGGATCGACTTTGTGCTTGCGGCGGACGCTTTGTCGCTGCTGTTCGCCACGCTGTCGGCGGTGCTGTGGTTCGTCACCACCGTGTACGCCATCGGGTATCTGGAAGGTTCGCCCCGACGCAGCCGCTTTTTCGGGTTCTTTTCCCTTTGTGTCAGTGCCACGGTCGGGATCGCGCTGTCGGGCAACCTGATCACACTGCTGATCTTCTACGAGCTGCTGACGCTGGCCACCTGGCCACTGGTGGTGCATCGCGGCACCCCCGCCGCCCTGCGCGCCGGGCGGCTGTATCTGGCCTACACCCTGACCAGCGGACTGGTGCTGTTCACCGCCATCGTCTGGCTGACCCTGCTGGCCGGTGCCGAGTCTTTCGTGCCGGGCGGCTACCTGGGCGACCTCGCGACCACACACGAGACCACGCTCAAGGTCCTGTTCGTGATGCTGATGATCGGGTTCGGGGTCAAGGCGGCCCTGGTACCGCTGCACTCCTGGCTGCCGATCGCGATGGTCGCGCCCGCCCCGGTCAGCGCCCTGCTGCACGCGGTCGCGGTGGTCAAGGCCGGGGCCTTCGGGATCGTGCGGGTAGTGAACGACGTCTATGGCGCCGAGGTCGCAATCGAGCTCGGGCTGGCGGCTGGACTGGTGGTGATCGCCGCGATCACCATCCTGTACGGCTCGATCCAGGCCCTGCGCACGGACGACCTGAAGCAGCGGCTGGCCTTCTCCACCGTCAGCCAGGTCTCGTACATCGTGCTGGGGGTCGCGCTGGCCGGGCCGCTGGGGGTCATCGGCGGGCTGGTGCATCTGGTGCACCAGGGGATCACCAAGATCACGCTGTTCTTCTGTGCCGGCAACTTCGCCGAGACCCTCGGCATCCACAAGATCAGCGAGCTGGACGGCGTAGGCCGCCGCATGCCCCTGACCATGCTGGCCTTCACCCTTGGCGCCCTGGGGATGATCGGGCTGCCGCCGCTCGCCGGTTTCGTGACCAAATGGCATCTGGGCCTGGGCGCGCTGGAGGCCCAGTTCCACTGGGTGCTGGCGGTGCTCGTGGCCAGCAGCCTGCTCAATGCCGCGTACTTTCTGCCACCGGTGATCCGGGGCTGGCTCGGCGAGCGCCGCACCCCCTGGCACGAGCACATGGTCGAGCATAGCGGCCCCACGCGCTTCGAGACGCACTGGATGCTGCTCGTCCCGACGTTATTCGTCGCAGCGCTGAGCCTGCTCGGCGGTCTGCTGGCCGGGATGAGTCTGAGTCCGCTCGACTGGGTGACCCTGATCGTGGAACGCGACTATTCGATCCCGGGGTTCGCGCCATGAACGCCCTGGTCTGGCTGGCGATCCCTCTGGTCCCGTTGCTGCTGGCGGTGCTGATCGGCCTGCGACCACACCGGACCCGATTCAACCGCTGGCTCCCGTGGGCCGCATTGCCCGGTCTTGTGGTCGCGGCGGTTGGAGGCGATGTCGAACCCGCCGTCCTGGACTGGCTGATGCTGAACACCCTGCTGGGGCTGGATCCCCTGGGGCAGGCCTTTCTGGCGCTCACCTCGGGGCTGTGGCTGGCCGCCGGCCTGTTCGCCCTCGGCGACCGCCAGGATGACCCGCTGCGCCACCGCTTCTACGTGTTCTGGCTACTCGCGCTGTCCGGAAACCTGGGCCTGATTCTCGCGCAGGACGCCCTGAGCTTTTATCTGTTCTTCTCGCTGATGAGCCTGGCCGCCTATGGGCTGGTGGTGCACTCCAATACCGCGGAGGCCTGGTGGGCCGGGCGCATCTATCTGATTCTGGCCGTCGTTGGCGAGATCCTGTTGTTTGCCGGCTTCGTAATGGCGATCCACCAGGCGGGTGGCGATACGCGGCTGACCGCGATCGCCGAGGCGCGGCCCGAGGGCTGGGGGCTTGCATTGCTGGTGCTCGGGTTCGGTATCAAGGCCGGCATGCTTCCCCTGCATTTCTGGCTGCCACTGGCCCATCCGGCCGCACCGGTCGCAGCCAGCGCCGTGCTATCGGGGGCGATGATCAAGGCGGGCCTGCTGGGCTGGCTGCGGGTATTGCCACTGGACGAGACCGGCCACGTGCTGCTCGGCGAGACCCTCGTGCTGCTGGGTCTGTCGGCGGCCTTCCTCGCCGCACTCGCCGGGGCCGTGCAGTCGCGTCCCAAGACCATCCTCGCGTACTCCAGCATCAGCCAGATGGGACTGATGACGGCCGGGGCCGGGCTGGCGCTCGTCCTGCCCGACCTGCGGGCCTGGCTGCTGATGGCCGTTACCCTCTACGCGGTGCACCACGGCTTTGCCAAGGGTGCGCTGTTCCTGGCCGCCGGGATGACCACGCAACGCCCCGCGGGTGGTGCAGCCCGCCTGGCGTTTTTCCTGTTCGCGGTGCTGCCGGCTCTCGCCCTGGCCGGGATGCCAATGACCAGCGGAGCACTCGCCAAGAACATCCTGAAGGAACCGCTGTACGACGCCGATCTGGCCGGCTGGATGGCTCATACGGAATTCGCGCTGACGCTGGCGGCCGCCGGCACAACGCTCCTGATGCTGCGCTTCCTCTGGCGCTGGTATCAGGCACAGCAAGGCACACAGGCGCCCCCGCGCGCGGACTCCCGCCGCTGGTGGGCCTGGGGTGGCCTGGCGTGCATGTCGCTGGTCTTCCCCCTGCTGGGGGTCGCGGTCGCCCCACCGGAGCAGGTTCCGGCTTGGGTCGTGCTGACGGGCCTGAGCCTTCTCTGGCCCATCGGTGTCGGCCTGGTGTTGGGGCTGCTGGCCTGGCGATGGGCCCGGGATCGCGATCGGCCGTGGCTGCCGGAAGGCGATCTTGTCGTGCCCCTGGAGTGGCTCGCGCAGACCGGCCAGCGCCTGTGGCACCGCCACCCTGCACTCATCAGCGTCGGGCGCCACCCGGCGCGCCTGCGCTGGGTACGCTACCGGCTGCGCGAACGGCTGGAACTGGCCGAGCGCGTACTCACGCGCTGGGAGACCATTGGCCTGCTGTTCGCCGCCGCGATGCTGGGCCTGTACCTGACCCTCTGGGCCGGTTGAGACACACACAAAAAAGGCCGGCCCGAAAGGGCCGGCCTGATGGGCTCGGATCAGCCGATCAGTGCTGATCGAGGAAATCGACGGTGAAGTCCACCACGTCGTCGGCGAAGAAGTCACGGAAGAAGTGATCCGCGCCATCGACGGTGTTCACGGTGATGTGCTCCTTGTCCTCGACCGCATCCATCCGCTCCGGAAGATCCGCCACCACGTCATCCTCGGACCCGATCACCACCAGCGTCGGGGTCTGAATGCCGTCGATCACGCTGGGCGTGTTGTGGACCGGAGCCGGATCGTAATAGCTCAGGAACGCATGGGGCGCGACATCCAGCTCGCCACACTGCAGGAAACGCACGCCTTCGAGCATGGAGCCGTCGCCACGATCGTGCTTTTCCTGGGCTCGGGCCAGGACCTCACCCAGTGGTTCGCCGGCCTGCTCTTCGTAATCGGCGGAGACCTTGTCCGCATCGAAAGTCGACGGGGCGACCAGCACCATCGCGCGAATGTCGTCCGGATCATGCTCGGTCAGATAGCGCGCGACCTGGTTGCCGCCACGCGAATGCCCGAACAGCGTGACCGGGCCATAGCCTTCACCCTGCAGCCATTCCTGCCAGGCGGCGACCTCCTTCAGGTGCTCGTCCACCCCATGATGGATCGGCGCATCACATTCGAACATGCCTTCGCGCTCGTCGATCCCGTAACTCAGGTTGATCGACAGCGTGTTATGGCCGCGGTCGGCCAGTTGATCCTGGACCGCCTGCATGACCTCCATGCGGCCGTGGGCCAGCGTGCCGTGCAGCATCAGCACCACACCGTCTTCAGGCGAGGCGCCGGCCCCCTCCTGGAAATGACCGATCAGGGTCAGGTCGTCGTGTTCCAGCGTGACCTTGTCGGCCGCAAACGCCGGGGCTGAAGCCAGGGCAGCGGCCGCACAGGCCGTCGTGATCCATGAATACCGCATCGCAATCTCCTTGGGTCGGGGTTGGAATCATTCTAGTAATCCCGCGAATGACTAGACCGTCACGCAACAGGAAAAATTCCCAACCCGCACTCGGTTTATTGCATCTGCCTTCACCGCGCCTGGTCTCGTAAAACCTGGGTTGCCAACGCGAGTGTGTACATCGATCAGTTCTTCCCCAGAGACAACACGAAGTGACACGGACATTTCCTGTGCCGCCCACGGCCTGTAACCTGAAGGGTCCATCACCCAATCCGGACGCCCCTGACCACACCATGAGTGCCGCACAGCCCCTGCCCCCGGATTCCACTGCGCTGGATGCGCTGGCGGCTGCGATCGCGGTCTTGCAGCAAGAGCTGCCCGCGGATCGGCTGATACTGGAGGCCCACGAGCGCCGCACCTACGAATGTGACGGGCTGTCCGCCTATCGCCAGACCCCTGGTGCCGTCGCGCTGCCCCACACGCGAGAGGAACTACTTACCTGCCTGCGGGTGTGCCGCGAGCACCAGGTCCCGATCGTGCCCCGCGGGGCCGGCACCGGACTCTCGGGCGGGGCTTTGCCCAGTGCCACCGGATTGCTGCTGTCCCTCGCCCGCTTCAACCGCATCCTGGAGATCGACGCCGACAACCGCTGTGCGGTCGTGCAACCCGGCGTACGCAACCTCGCCATCTCCGAGGCGGCGGCCCCGCAGGGCCTCTACTATGCCCCGGACCCCTCCTCCCAGATCGCCTGTTCGATTGGCGGCAACGTCGCCGAGAACGCCGGCGGCGTGCACTGCCTGAAATACGGCCTCACCGTGCACAACGTGCTGGGACTGGAAATGGTCACGCTGGATGGCGAGATCATCCGCCTGGGCGGCAAGACCCTGGACACCGCGGGCCCCGACCTGCTGGCGCTGATGATCGGCTCCGAGGGGATGCTCGGCATCGTCACCGAGGTCACGGTACGCCTGCTGCCCCGTGCGGAACGCACCCAGGTCCTGCTGGCGAGCTTCGACGATGTGGAGGCCGCCGGGCGCGCAGTGGCCGGGATTATCGCGGCCGGACTGATCCCGGCCGGCCTCGAGATGATGGACAACGCCGCCATCCGCGCCGCCGAGGATTTTGTGCATGCCGGCTACCCGGTGGATGCCGCCGCGATCCTGCTGTGCGAGCTCGACGGCACCAACGCCGAGGTCTCCGAGGACATCATGGTGGTGCGCCGCAAGCTGCTCGAGCTGGGCGCCACCGAGGTGCGCACCGCGCGCGACGCCCAGGAGCAGGCCCTGTTCTGGGCCGGGCGCAAGGCCGCCTTTCCGGCCGCCGGCCGAATCTCGCCGGACTACTACTGCATGGACGGGACCATCCCCCGTCACCAGCTCGGTACCGTGCTGGAGCGCATCAATGCGCTGTCGCGCGAACATGGCCTGGGCGTGTGCAACGTCTTTCATGCCGGCGACGGCAACCTGCACCCCCTGATCCTCTACGACGCCAACCAGCCCGGCCAGCTGGAAACGGCCGAGACCTTCGGACAGCAGATCCTGGAGTTATGCGTGGCCGTCGGTGGAACCGTTACTGGCGAACACGGCGTGGGCGTCGAGAAGCTCGACGGCATGTGCGTGCAGTTCGCCCCCCTCGAACTCGAACAGTTCCACCGGCTGCGGCAGGCCTTCGACCCGCTCGGCCTGCTGAACCCGGGCAAGGCGGTACCTACGCTGGCGCGTTGCGCCGAGTTCGGCCGCCAGCATGTCCACGGCGGCCAGCTCCCGCACCCCGACCTGCCTCGACTGTAAGGCGCCGCCGATCCCGTCGCGCATCCACAAAATCTGGAAGAGCTGCAGTCCGGATGACACTCTAATAAGATGCAGCGACAGTCCAAAGTAACGGGCTATCGCCAAGAAGCCCGTGCGCGATCGAATGAAACGTTCCCACGACCGGTGCGACGCCGCCCACGACTCGTTCACCCAGGGCGTTGACAACGCGCTGCGGCTCCTGCACTTGCTGGCCCCACTCGACACCTGGATGCTGACGCGGGTGGAAGGCAACGAACAGATCGTGGTTCGCGCGGACGACCACGGTTACGGCATCGAGGCCGGCACGGTTTTCGACTGGAGCAATTCCTTTTGCATCCGCATGCTCGAGGGCCGCGCCCCGCGTATTGCACCGGACGCCGCCAGCGAACCCTCGTATGCCGAGGCCCTGGAAGCGCTCGCCGCGGCCGGTAACGACGTCCCAATCAGCAGTTATATCGGCTACCCCATCCGCGACGTCGACCACCAGCTGTATGGCGTCCTGTGTGCGATCCATCCGGAAACCATCGCCATCTCACCGGAGGAACACGACGCGCCGATCCAGGCCGCGGTGGGCACCCTCGAGTCCCTGATTCATATGCGCCATCAGGTCGACAGCCTGGAGCGCGAGCAGGAAACGCTAAGGCTTGAGGCCCACACCGACACCCTCACCGGCGTTTACAACCGCCGTGGCTGGTCGCTCACCCTCGCCTCAGAGGAGGATCGTTGTGCACGGCACGGTCTGCCGGCTGGCGTCGTTATGGTCGACCTGAATGGACTGAAGCTTGTCAACGACAGCGAGGGGCACGACGCCGGTGATCGGCTGATCGCAACCGCCGGTCGTGTCCTGCGCGAGACCGTGCGTGACATCGACACAGTCGCCCGCCTCGGGGGCGACGAATTCGCGATCCTGTTCCCCGAGACACCCATCGACTACGTTCCGGATATCATCCGGCGCCTCCGCGAAGCCCTCTCCCAGGCCGGGGTTTCCGCCGCACTGGGGGCATGCTCGCGCGATACACGTGGCGATCTGCAAGCCACCCAGGCCCATGCCGACAAGGCCATGTACGAAGACAAGCGCAACCAGCGCAACGCCCACTGACATAACGTGGTGGAACCCGTCCAGGATTCGGGGAAACCGTCCGGAACGACGCTGCCCGGCCCGTGTCGATGGTTTACCATGCTCTTTTAGACTCCGCGCGTTCGGGCGCCCCAGCGAATCTTCGAGGCCGTTTCATGAGCAAGACCGTCACGCTGACCGACAACACCACCGGCAAGAGCATCGAGCTGCCGATCCAGGAAGGTGCCCACGGGCCCAACTGCATCGACATCCGTGCGCTGTACAAGGAACTCGGCTACTTCACCTACGACCCCGGGTTCATGTCCACGGCCAGTTGCCGTTCGGATGTGACCTTCATCGACGGGGACGAAGGCACCCTGCTCTACCGTGGTTACCCGATCGAACAGCTGGCGGAAGAGAGCACCTATCTCGAGGTCTGCTACCTGCTGCTGAACGGCGAACTGCCCTCCTCCGACGACCTGCACGACTTCTCGCGCATCATCAAGGAACACTCGATGCTGCACGAGGCGGTGCGCCGCTTCTTCGACGGTTTCCGTCACGATGCACACCCGATGGCGATCATGGTCGGCGTGGTGGGCGCGCTGTCGGCCTTCTATCACGACAACGTCGACGTGCATAACCCGGAGCACCGCCGCATTGCCGCGCACCGACTGATCTCCAAGATGCCCACCATCGCCGCCTGGTCGTACAAGTACGCCCACGGCCAGCCGTTCATGTATCCGGACAACAACCTGTCATACACCGCCAATTTCCTGTCGATGATGTTCGGCGTGCCCAGCGAGCCCTACCAGCCAAACCCCGTGTTCGTGCGCGCGCTGGACCTGATCCTGATCCTTCACGCCGACCACGAGCAGAACGCCTCGACCTCCACCGTGCGCCTGTCCGGCTCCTCCGAGGCCAACCCGTTTGCCGCGATCTCCGCCGGCATCGCCTCGCTGTGGGGCCCGCTGCACGGCGGTGCGAACGAGAAGGTCGTGCGCATGCTCGAGGAGATTGTGAACTCCGACAAGAGCGTGCAGGATTTTGTCGCCCGCGCGAAGGACAAGAACGACCCGTTCCGCCTGATGGGCTTCGGCCACCGGGTGTACAAGAACTACGATCCGCGCGCCAAGATCATCCGCAAGATGTGCCACGAACTGCTGGCCGAGATGGGCGATATGGGGGCCGACAACCAGCCGCTGTTCGACGTCGCGATGGAACTGGAGCGTATCGCGATGGAGGACGACTACTTCATCGAGCGCAAGCTCTATCCAAACGTGGATTTCTACTCCGGCATCATCCTGCGCGCGATGGGGATCCCGCTGAACATGTTCACCGTGATCTTTGCGCTGGCCCGTACGGTGGGCTGGATCTCGCACTGGAACGAGATGATGCAGGACCCGGAATCGCGCATTGGGCGCCCGCGCCAGCTCTATACCGGGCACCCCTCTCGCCAGTACACCTCAATCGAGGAACGTTAGGCCGGCGCCGCGCGTTCCCCTCCTTGCCGTTCGACTGCGCCAGTGCTATCTACTGGTTAAATAAAGGACGCAAGGGAGGGAACGTCCATGAATCTTGATCGCTTTTTCCTGGTCTTCGCCGGGATTGTCGTCCTGATCAGCGCCTTGCTGACCTGGGCCGCCAGTGGATGGTGGCTGCTGCTGACGATATTGATCGGCGTCCACCTGATCCAGTCTGCCTTTACCGGATTCTGCCCTTTGGCCATGGTGCTGAAGAGCCTGGGCATGAAACCCGGCGAGATCTTCCACTGAACCGACCTGCTCCGACACGTGCACGGGCCCATTGATCGATGGGCCCTTGTGTTTCTGTGTCCGCGGGCACATATTAGAGTTGTCTAATAGATAACCCGGGAGACCCCCATGAGCATCGATCGCATTGTCCTTGCCTTTGCCGGCACCGTCGTCATCCTCAGTGCCATCCTGGCCTGGGTATTCAGCCCCTGGTGGCTGCTGCTGACCCTGTTCGTCGGCTTCAACCTGCTGCAGTCTGCCTTTACCGGATTCTGCCCGCTGGCCATGATCCTGAAGGCCATGGGCGTCAAGCCCGGCGAGGCCTTCAACTAGACCCGCCATCTGGCAAGGCCCGGGCCGCTCGGCCCGGGCCTTATTGCGTCAAGGGAACACCGAACCGTGTTTCCAAAAGGGCCTGCAAAACGCCCCGCCCTGGCGCACAATGGAGGGGCACCCAAACCCGCCTCCCGCGATGCTCTCGCTAATCCCGCGTCTGTTCCAGCGCGCCCCCGAACCCGACACCGAGGCCCGCCAGTGGGTCCGCGCCGTCACCCTGTGGACGCGACGCCAGCCCGTCTGGGCGCGCCCGCTAGGCCAGGCCCACCTGGTCCTGCCGATTCGCGAGCATTTTCCCGGACAGGCCGATACCCGCCACGGGATGGCGCAGATCGTGTTCGACGCCGTGTGCCACCACGCCGGCTTTGCCGACGGCCCGTTTCGGCTCGCGCAACCGGACGACCTCCTGGACGACCCGGTGCCGATGGGGTCCTGGGGCCACGCACCCCGGCCCGAATCCATCCCGATTCCGTACGACCCCCGGCTGGTCGGCGAAAACGAGGCCTTGATCGGCCACTTTGCCCGCGAGATCGCGCTGAGACTGCTCCCCACCTCGGAAGAGCCTGCCCCCTCGCAGGCCGGCAACGAGGGGCATGTGGCCGAACTGCTGGCCACACAGATGGGATTCGGCGTGATGCTCGCCAACACGGCCTTCCACGTGCGGGTCGGTGGCTGTGGCTCGTGCAGTGCCCCGAGCGCAGAACGCCAGGCATCGCTCGGGCGCGACGATCTCGTCTATGCGCTGGCCCTGTTCTGTCACTATCAGGGCATTGCCCCGAGCCGGGCGCGAACCTTCCTCAACAAGCCGCTGCGACCGGTATTCCGTCAGGCCACACGCAGCCTGGCGCAGCAGGCTCGCGCATCAGCCTGATCCGGTCTTCGCCGAGCGCCTCCATGTCCACGGCACGACCAGCAGGCTCTCCAGGGGACCCTTGCGGAACAGCCGGCGCCAGCCCACCGCAAACAGCATGAACAGCCCGGTGAAGGCCCCCGCCACCAGCAGCGCGGGCCCGACCTCCTGCTTGAAGACCAATTCATCGCGCCACAGGGCGATCACGACCAGGTGCAGCACGTAGAAGGTCAGTGCCAGCTGGCCCGTCGCGACCAGCGGCCACAGCGCACGCCCGAGACGATCCGCCGCCACCAGACTCACGGCAAGCACGGCCACCGCCACCCCAGTCGCATTCAACAGCCAAAGCGGACGCTGGCTGTGGGCCTTCATGTCGGCCAGATCGGCCCAGCGCAGTCCCCCGCCCGGCTCGCCCCACCACGCAAAGAGCACCACATGCAGGCCCCAGGCCACCCCTGCGACCAGGGCCCCGACCAGCAGTATCCGCAAACGCAGCACGTCGCTGCGCAGATCGCAGCGACCCAGCCACAGACCCACCAGGAAGGGCACGATCCAGGTCACCAGCGGATAGGGGCCCGAAAACACCAGGGCGTGCAGCATCACGCCCGGCGGGTTGTTGGGTCCTATGCCGACCCGCTGGAACGTATCGGGATCCAGCATCTGACCATACAGATACAGCGGAGGGCCCAGGGTGAAGGCCACCAGACCGATCAGGAGGAGAACGGAGGTATGCAACCGTACCAGCCCGATCGAGAGCACAAAGAACAGCGCGTACGTCTGCAAAATCACGTTCAGCTCGTCCTGCATGGCCTGCAGGGCCAGGCCCAGCGGGAACAGCAACAGCGCCCGCCACAGGAGCTGTCCGGCCAGGCCCTCGGCCGCGACACGCCGCGAGGCCGCCAGAAACGAGATCCCGACCCCGGCCACCAGCATGAACAACACCGAGGCCCGCCCGTGCGGCAACGCATACCACTGCCCCGCGACAGACTCCAGGCGCGTGGGCCCCACATGCACCATCAGCATGCCGATCATGGCCAGCGCACGGGCCACATCGACCCCTTCCAGCCTGCGCCTGCCCTCCCTGGCCTTACTGTGTTCCACCCGTCGTCCTCCATGCGCTGTCGACGCCTGCATTAACAGCCCAACCGTGCCCGATCCGCACGCAAACATCACTCATCACGCGCGGGTTTCGCCAACTATGTTCGCCCCCCCCCACCATTGCGGAACACTCGATCAATGACTAGATAACAAATGGGATCTAAACCAAGGAGTATCGCCATGCGTATCGCCAAGCTCACCCCCCTGTTCCTTGCCGGCGCCCTGGCCTTCGCCGCAAGCCCGGCGCAAAGCAGCGAGGGCACCTTCAATACCCCGACGCTCCTCCCCGAACTGGCCGTAAAAGCGGTCCAGGCAGCCGTGGAGGCCTGTCGTGATCGGGATACCCAGGTCGCGGTGGCCGTTGTGGATCGTCACGGTGTAACCCAGGCCGTGAAACGCGACCGCTTCGCCGGTGCCCATACCGTCGATACCGCCGTGTCGAAGGCCTGGACAGCGGTCAGCTTCCGTACCGACACCCTGGAGCTGCGCGAAATGACCATGCCGGGCGAGCTCGGCTACGGCATTCAGCACCTGCCGAATGTGACCATCCTGGGCGGTGGTGTGCAGATCACCGATAACGGGAGCATCATCGGTGGCATCGGCGTCTCCGGCGCCCCCAGTGGTGAAGTCGACCACGAATGTGCGGAAGCGGGTATCGACGCCATCCGCGACGACCTGTTCTAGCGCCAAAAAACAACAGGGCCCTTCCCGCTGGAAGGGCCCTGCTTGCTGAACCCGGGTTACTCGATCGCTCTACCGGGCCTCCATCCGATACAGGCCCCCATCGGACTCGTCCGTCAGTACGTAGATATGACCGTTCGGGCCCTCGCGCACATCGCGGATGCGCCCGATCTTGCCGTGCAACAACTCTTCCATGTGCACGACCTCGTCGTCCTCGATCACGATGCGCAGGATACGCTCCGCGCGCAGGCCGCCGGCCAGCAGATTACCCTCCCAGGCCTCGAAGCGATCCGAGGTGACCAGCGCCAGACCCGAGGGCGCCAGCGTGGGCAGGAACTCGTAGACCGGGGGGATCACATCGTCCGCTTGACGGGCATCGCCAAACGGGCGCTCGGTCGGATATTCACGTCCACGGGTGACACCCGGCCAGCCGTAGTTACCGCCAGCCTCCATCCGATTGAGCTCGTCCCCGCCACGTGGGCCATGATCGGTCAGCCAGATCGTGTCATCGGCGGGATCGACCACCAGCCCCTGCGCGTTGCGCAGGCCGTAGGCATAGATGTGCGGCTGGGCATCTTCACGGTCGGCAAACGGGTTGTCTGCCGGGGCCTCGCCATCCTCGGTCAGGCGCAACAGCTTGCCGCTGTGGCTGGACAGGTCCTGGGCCGGCTCCTCCTGGCGGCGGTCGCCGATGGTCATCAGCAGGGTGCCATCGGAGAGCCAGGCGAGGCGAGAACCGAAATGGCCGTGATTACTGCCCCCGCGATCCTGCTCGAAGAGCTTCTCGAAGTCGTGCAGCTCGCCATCCTCCAGCAGGCCACGCCCCAGCGCGGTGTAGGACTGATCTTCGTCACCAGAGGAATAGGTCAGGTAGACCCAGCCGTTGTCACGAAAATCCGGATGAAGCGACACATCCAGCAGCCCGCCCTGGTCGCGGGCCACCACATCCGGCACGCCCGCCACCTCGCGGACCTCACCGTTCCTGCGGATGTGCTTCAGCGCGCCGGTACGCTCGGTGACCAGATAGCCTCCACCGGGCAGGAACGCCACCGACCACGGGTGTTCCAGATCGCCCGCAACCCGCACCAGGTCGAACTGTTCGTACTCGGTACTGATGCCAGACTCGACCGTCTCGCCCGCCCCGGCTGACATCGCCAGCGCCATGCCCGCCAGCAACCCGCCAAATCGTGTCATGGGTGCGTCCACAATTCCGTCTCGCATGCTGTGTCTCCCTATCCTGGTTCTTCGAGAAAATGGGACACCCAGGCAACGGGATTGTTCACTCGCGGACGGCACAACCGTGGCGGTCCAACGGCACCGAGACGAGTCCCTCAATGAGAGCCCACATCGATGCCCAGACGCTTGATCTTGCGCCACAGCGAGACACGGTCGATGCCCAGCAGGCGCGCCGCCTGCGTGCGGTTACCCCCGGTCTGCTCCAGGGCCTGACGGATCTGTATCGCCTCCTGCTCCTCGAGCGTCCTCAGCGGCGCCTGGGTCTCGTCGACCACGCGCACCGTCGTCTCGCGCAGGCTGCGCGGGAGGTCCGCAAGCGCCAGACGGGACGTGCGGGCCAGAGCCACACCACGTTCAATGATGTTGGACAGTTCGCGCACGTTGCCGGGGTAGTCATGGTCAACCAGGCGTTCCAGCGCCTCCGGCTGGATGTCGTCGATGCGCTTGCCCATGGCCAGCGCATGGCGCTTGAGAAAGTAGTAGGCCAGCAGCGGGATATCGTCGCGGCGCTCGCGCAGCGGTGGCAGCACGAGGTTCACCACGTTCAGGCGAAAATACAGGTCCTCGCGCATCTCGCCGCGGTCCACCGCCCGATCCAGACGGCGGTTACTGGCGGCAATGACACGGACATCCACCGGAATCGGCTTGCGTCCGCCGACCCGTAACACCTCCCGTTCCTGCAGGACGCGGAGCAGACTCACCTGCATCGCAGGACTCGTCTCGGCAACCTCGTCGAGAAACAGTGTCCCGCCCGCGGCGCTCTCGAACAGGCCTTTCTTTTGCTGGGTGGCGCCGGTGAACGCACCCTTCTCGTGGCCGAACAACTCGCTCGCCAGGAGTTCGTCCTGCAACGCCCCGCAGTTGACCGCCAGAAATGGCCCCGCCGCGCGATTGCTGTGATTGTGGATGTAGCGGGCCAGCAGCTCCTTCCCGGTCCCGCTCTCGCCGGTCAGCACGACATTGCAGTCCGTGGGCGCAATCTGGCGGGCCGTCTCCAGCAGACGCTGCATCGCAGCATCCTGCGCCACCAGCGTCGCGCGCCGCCCCCCCTGTTCCACCTGATCACGCAGGGCATGGTTCTCGCGGCGTAGCCGAGTGAACTCCACCGCCTTGGCCACGACCTCCCGCACCTCGTCGATCCGGAATGGCTTGGCGATGTAGTGAAACGCCCCGGCCTTCATCGCCTCGACCGCGGAATCAAGGGTCGCATGCCCCGTGATCATGATGACCGCCAGGTCCGGATCCAGCTCACGGGCCCGGTGCAGGATCTGCATGCCATCGACGCCAGCCATGCGCAGGTCCGTCAGAACCGCATCGAAACGTTCCTGTTCCAGCGCCTGCAGACCGGCCGCGCCATCCTCGTGCGTCACCACCGTGCAGGGCGATCGACGGAACACCTGCTCCAGCTGGCGGCAGGCGATCGGCTCGTCATCGATCACCAGCAGCCGGGCATTGCCAGGCTCCGCCGCAGGCCCTCGCGTCGGCTCCGAATCCATACTCATGTCCGGTCCTCGTCCTCGCAATCACAAGGGAGCCAGAGGTGGAACCGCGTCCCGCCGAGCGGACAGCGGCTGACGCCGATCGCCCCCCCGTGGTCCTGCACGATTTCCTGCGCCACGAACAATCCGAGGCCGGACCCGCTCCCCTCCTCGCGCCCGCGGAAAAATGGCTCGAACACGTGGTCAAGCGCGGCCTCCGGTATGCCCGGCCCGTCATCATCGATGGCGATCCGCACCACCGGGGTTGCCGCGTCGCGGGTCAGGAGATCGCCCACTACGTGCTCCCCCGTACCCGGCCGGAGGTCACCCAGACGACCCCTTTGCGCCTGGATACGCACCTCCACCTCTTCGCCCCCCGCCTCGAAGGCGTTACGGAGCAGATTCACAAACACCTGCTGCAGCCGTTCGGGATCGACCGTCACCTGCAGGGCACTGTCGATCCGCATGTCGATCCGCTCCACCGGCAGGGTGGCCCGAACCAGATCGAGTGCCCCGTCCAGGATGGTGCCGAGTGGGCGGCACTCCTCGCGCCGGGGGCTCTGGGGCTGCTGACGGGAGTACATCAGCAGACCACGCACGATATTCTGGGCCCGGGACGTTTCCCCCTCGGCCTGCTGCAACCACTCCTGCAGCAGGACCGGATCGCCCCCCGGCCCCTCTTCCGAGACCAGCTGCAATGCCGTGGAGATATTGCCCAGTGGGTTATTGAGCTCGTGGGCCACTCCCGAGACCAGCACACCCAATGCCGCCAGACGCTCGGAACGACGCAGGTCCGCCTGACGCGCATCCAGCTCGTCCAGCATTCCGTTGAAGGCCCGTGTAAAGGACACCAGTTCGCGGTCCCGGGTGGGCGCAGTCAGGCGACTGCGCGTACCCGCCCCGATCGCGCGCAGCTGTTCCTCCATCGAGCGCAACGGCGCCAGGATGCGCCGTGCCAGCCACCAGCCACCCAATAGCACCAGCAGCAACACGATGCCGGTCGCCACCAGCAGCTCCGTCCGCGACACCTGCACACCCGTACGCAAGCTCTCGCGCTCGCGCTGACTCAGTACCTTGGTCAGGGCCGAGGCCTCGCCACCGGCATTGCGGATCGATTCGATGACCTCCTGGCGTTGTGCCCCGGCCAGACCGGGATAGCGCTCCAGCCCGCTGCGGTAGGTCTCCAGCGCCCCGCGCAACTCGTCCAGTTCGCCTGTGGTGGCATGCCGCGCCAGCGCCTCCTCGTTATCGCGTACACGCTCCAGCGCGGCCTCCGCATGATCCCGGGCGGCTGCCAGGTCGCCATGCTCGCCGGTGCTGTAGAACTTCTTCTCGAAGCGGCGCATCTCGAGACTGTCCTGCAGCAGCTCGGCCACCACGTCGCCCTGTTGCAGGCGGGTCTCGATCGTCGAGAGCACCACGTACTGGGCGACGACGAGCCCCAGCACCAGGACCAGGACTCCGGCGTATACCCAGCGAACCTTGCTGCGCAAGCTGCGACCCATGATGTTACTCGTTGCAATATGGATTGTTACATATTGCAACTATCTGCAACCGCTTGGCAATGGCGTTTCCGGGCCGCCGAACGAAATCGATGCAACCTGCAACACCCCACCAGCTGGAACGCACCCGGAACTGATGTAAGTCATTGTTTTTACGATCTGGCACGCAGCGTGCAATAACTCCGTTGACCAACCCAATGGAGACACCAATGCCTGCCCTGACCCGCGCGATGAAACAGATGCTGGAAGGTCTCGCCTACGCAGACCTCGCCGAGATGCAGCCCATGGGCGACAAGTACCGCTCGCTCGCTCACGAACCAACGAACTCGACGAAAGCCGCGAACCGCTTGGCGGAACCCGCCCCACAGCCGGAACCACGCCGCCGCATCGGCCTGTTCGTCGGGCCGTTCGCTTCCCGCCATGTCTTCGATTACGCCGCCGACAGCTGCGAGCGCCTGGACGCCGAGCTCGTCGTCCTGACCTTTCTCGGCGAAAGCGAGGCGCGGACGTTGATCAACGGATTCACCCGGGATCAGCCCTCCCTGCCGCACGGCATACATATCGAGGCCCTGACCGGCGATCCCGAACGTGCCTTGCGGCGGGTACTCGGTCGTGGCCTGCGGCTGGACTTCCTGGTCTGTGACGAACAGGGCTACCTCGGACACCAGATCCTCGGCACCGAGACCGCCACCGAACTACCGGTTGTGATGGTCGCAGCCCCCCGTACCGAGGGACGCAAGGAACGCCGGCCGGCTGCCCTCGGCGCTGCGGTCCCATCGGCGGGCTAGAACCCGCCCTGTGTTTTCGCGCAACCGGCCCGGGACCTCCGGTCGCCGGCATGCCCCCGATCGGCCCCTCGACTAAACAAGGAACGCCACCCCTAGATGAATAGCAACTGGACCTACCGACTGTTTCCCTTTCTTGCCTGGTTCCCGATGTCGGGAACCTCCATCCGCGCCGATGTAGTGGCCGGGCTCAGCGTCGCCATGATCCTGGTACCCCAGGGCATGGCCTACGCGACGCTGGCCGGCCTGCCTGTGGTTTATGGTCTGTATGCCTCGGCCATTCCGGCGATCGTCGGCTCGCTGTGGGGCTCTTCGCGCTTTCTGCATACCGGCCCGGTGGCGATGCTGTCGCTGCTGTCGGCGGCATCACTGGCCCCCTTCGCGGTGGCCGGCACGGACTACTTCATCCAGCTCTCGATCCTGCTCGCGCTGATGGTCGGCATCATGCGGCTACTTCTGGGGGTGTTCCGCCTGGGCATCCTGATGAACTTCGTCTCGCAGCCGGTGATTGTGGGTTTCACGAACGCCGCCGCGCTCATCATCGGGCTGTCCCTGATCAACACCTTCTTCAATGTGCCCAAGCCCGATACCGGGGCATTCCTGACCGACTTTGCCGGGGTCGTCACCCAGCTCGAACAGGCGCACTGGCCCACCATTGCATTCGGTGCCGGGACCCTGCTGACCCTGATCGGGCTGCGCCGAGTCATGCCGCGCCTGCCGGGGGTGCTGGTAGTCGTCGTGCTGGGAACCCTGATCAGCGCGCTGACCGGATTCCAGAACAACGAAACCATCACGCCGGAGCAGATTGAGGCCACGGAGAGCCGCGAGCTCTACCAGAATGTCGCCGACACCCGCTCCGCGCTGAACACCACCTCGGAAGACCTGAGCGAGAGCAGCCGTGCACTGAAAGAGGCCGAGAAGGCGGGCGAGGAATCCCCGGAGCTGGCGGTGCAGGTCGCCCGCCTGGAGGTGCAAGAGGCACGCCTGAAACGCGAGTTGAGCGACCTGCGCATTGCCGCGCACGCCGAACGCCTGGAACGTACCGAGGACGCGGACGGCAATAGTCGCTTCCGCGCCTGGGAGGACGATTCGGAGGGTCGCCCATGGCGACTCTCCGGCTTCGACGGGGGCCGCATCATCGTCGCCTCCGGCGGACAGGTTGTAGGCACCATCCCGCAGGGTCTGCCCAGCCTGCAGTTGCCGGTCCTGGACTGGGGGGTCATCCCCGCTCTACTCCCGGCCGCTTTCGTGATGGCCCTGATCGGGTTCATGGAGGCCACTTCCATCTCGCGCGCCCTGGCAGCCCAGCGCCGCGAAAAGCTGAACCCCAATCAGGAGCTGATCGGCCAGGGCCTGGCCAACATCGTGGGCAGTTTCTTTCAGTCCTACTCCGTCAGTGGGTCGTTCTCGCGCTCGGCCGTCGCGGCCCGATCCGGCGCCCAAAGCGGCCTTTTCGCGGTGGTCAGCGCGATCGGCGTGCTGATCACCATGCTGTTCCTGACCCCCTACCTCTACCACCTCCCGCAGGCCGTACTGGCTGCCATCGTGATGTCCGCCGTCTTCGGTCTGCTCGATTTCCGGACCCTCGCACGATCCTGGACGATCAGCCGTGCCGACGGTCTGGCCGGCTTCCTGACCTTCGGCGTCACGCTGTACATGGCGCCGGACCTTGCCAACGGGGTGATCGTCGGGGTGATCCTGTCGTCGCTGTTGTTCCTGGTCGGCACGGTACGCCCGCGATCGGAGATTCAGGGCCTGCGCCCGGACGGTGCCCTGGCCGGAGCCATCAGCAACGACCTGCGCCCGGCGGGGGACCGGTTCACCGTGCTGCGCTTCGATGCCTCGCTAGTGTTCATGAACGTCGCCCATTTCGAGGACGCCGTGATGGACGCCGTCGCGCGCAACCCGAATGCCCGCGCGGTACTCGTACTCGGCAACAGCATCAACCGTATCGATGCCTCGGGTGTGGACAAGGTGCGCGCCCTGATTGGCGACCTCGCGGCGGCCGACTGCCGGCTGATGTTCAGCGGCCTGAAGAAACCCGTCCGCGAAGCCATGGAACGCGCGGGCCTGCTGGACGAGATCGGCCGCGAGAACATCTTCCCGAACAAGCAGATCGCTCTCGCCGAGCTCCAGCAACGCGCACTCGCCACGCCCGACCGCACGGAGCCTCAAGAGCGTGATCATGGCGGGAAAGACGTGACCCGAACCCCGGCTGGCGCAGCCTCGTGACCGGCCGGAACCCATCCCGCGAAACAGGTCTAATCTTCGCTTCAGTGCCTCACGGAGGGCCCGCCATGAAACCGACTTTGCGCTGTACCCTTGCCTCAACCCTGCTGTTCGGGCCGCTTCTATCCCCAGCGCAGGCAGACTCCCTGCCGCTCGACACCGTCGAACGCATCCTCGAGATCGGGAAGGAATACGGCGTTTCCAGCTACAAGGAGATCGAGGCAAAGGGCGACGACCGCTTCGAACTGGAAGGCTGGAAGGCAAGCGAACGCCGCATCGCGGTCAAGTTCGATCTCGACGGGCGCATCCTGGAAGAAGAGACCAAACGCGGCTCCAATCGCAAGCGCGGGCTGACCGATGCCGAGATCCTGCAAGCGGTGGCCATTGCCCAAGAACACGGCATGAAACGGTTCGAGGAGATCGAACTGGACGAGCGTGATCGCATCGAGATTGAAGGACGCACAGATGATGGCACCGAGCTGGAGCTAAAGCTGGAACGTCGCAGCTATACCGTGCTGGAAGTCGACCGCGACTGACCTTGCCCCCCGGGCCCTGACCGGCCCGGGGGATTTCCCGTAGCCGGTCAGGCCTCCGGGCGCAGGTGCGGGAACAGCAGCACGTCGCGGATGGACGGGCTGTTGGTCAGCAGCATCACCAGGCGGTCGATGCCGATGCCCTCGCCGGCGGTGGGCGGCAGGCCGTATTCCAGGGCGCGGATGTAGTCGGCGTCATAGTGCATCGCCTCGTCGTCGCCGGCGTCCTTCTCCGCGACCTGGGCCTGGAAGCGTTCGGCCTGGTCCTCGGGGTCGTTAAGCTCGGAGAAGCCGTTGGCGATCTCGCGCCCGCCGACGAACAGCTCGAAGCGGTCGGTCACGAACGGGTCGTCGTCGTTGCGCCGCGCCAGCGGCGAGACCTCGGTCGGATACGCGGTGATGAAGGTCGGGTGGCGCAGTTTGTTTTCGGCGGTGTATTCGAAGATCTCGGTCCACAGCTTGCCGAGGCCGAAGCTCTGCTTGATCGGGATTTCCAGGCGCTCGCAGTGGGCGCGTACCTTGTCGATATCCGCCAGGTCCTCGCTGCTGATCTCCGGGTTGTGCGCGAGGATCGCCTCGCGCACGGTCATCCGCGTGAACGGCTGGCCGAAATCGTAGGTCTCGCCCTGGTACTCGATGGTGGTCGTGCCCAGCACGTCCTCGCACAGCCCGCGCAGCAGCGTCTCGGTGCGGTCCATCAGCGCGTGGTAGTCCACGAACGCCTCGTAGAACTCGAGCATGGTGAACTCGGGGTTGTGCCGGGTGGACAGCCCCTCGTTGCGGAAATTGCGATTGATCTCGAAGACCTTCTCGAAGCCACCGACCACCAGGCGCTTCAGATACAGCTCCGGCGCGATGCGCAGGTACAGCGGCATGTCCAGCGCATTGTGATGGGTGGCGAACGGCCGCGCGGTCGCGCCGCCGGGAATCACCTGCATCATCGGGGTCTCCACCTCGATGAAGTCTTCGCGTTCGAAATATTCGCGGATGTAGCGCACGATCCGGGTACGGGTGCGGAACAGCTCGCGGCTGTCCGGGCTGGTGATCAGGTCCACGTAGCGCTGGCGGTAGCGCTGTTCCTGATCGGTCAGGCCGTGGAACTTCTCCGGCAGCGGGCGCAGGCTCTTGGTCAGCAGGCGCAGCTCGTCCAGCTGCACCGTCAGCTCCCCGGTCTTCGTCTTGAACAGCGTGCCCTGCCCGCCGACGATGTCGCCCAGGTCCCAGTGCTTGAAGGCCGCGTAGACGCCCTCCGGCAGGCTGTCGCGCTGGGCGAACAGCTGGATATCCCCGGACTGGTCGCGCAGGCGGACAAAGCTCGCCTTGCCCATTACGCGCTTGCCGATCATGCGCCCGGCCACGGTCACGCGGATCCCCTGCCCCTCCAGCGCCTCGCTTTCGGTGGCGTCATGCGCGGCGTGCAGATCGGCCGCCAGGGCATCGCGGCGGAAGTCGTTGGGGAAGGCCGGGCCGGCCTCGCGCAGCTCGTTCAACTTCGCACGACGCTGGGCGATCAGCTTGTTCTCGTCGGTAATCTCGGTCATCGGGAATCCCGGTAAAAGAAAGCGTTACAGCCCACTCTTCAGGCTGGCTTCGATGAACTGGTCCAGGTCGCCGTCGAGCACGGCCTGGGTGTTGCCGACCTCCACGCCGGTGCGCAGGTCCTTGATCCGCGACTGGTCGAGCACATAGGAGCGGATCTGGCTGCCCCAGCCGATATCGGACTTGGCATCCTCGGCCGCCTGCTTCTCGGCGTTGCGCTTCTGGATCTCCATCTCGTAGAGCTTGGCCTTCAGCTGCTTCATCGCCGTATCGCGGTTCTTGTGCTGCGAACGGTCGTTCTGGCAGGCCACCACGATGCCGGAGGGCTCGTGAGTAATGCGGATCGCGGACTCGGTCCGGTTGACGTGCTGCCCGCCCGCCCCGGAGGCGCGGTAGGTATCCACGCGCAGATCGGCCGGGTTGATCTCGATCTCGAAGCTGTCGTCCACCTCCGGCGAGGCGAACACCGAGGCAAACGAGGTGTGCCGGCGGTTGCCGGAGTCGAACGGCGACTTGCGCACCAGGCGGTGCACGCCGGTCTCGGTGCGTAGCCAGCCAAAGGCGTACTCGCCTTCGATGCGCACGGTCGCGCTCTTGATGCCGGCGACCTCGCCCTCGGAAAGCTCGATGATCTCGGTCTTGAAGCCGTGGGCCTCGGCCCAGCGCAGGTACATGCGCAGCAGGATGTTGGCCCAATCCTGGGCTTCGGTGCCGCCGGAACCGGCCTGGATGTCGAGATAGGCGTTGGCCTCGTCCATCTCGCCGGAGAACATACGCCGGAACTCCAGCGCCTCGACCCGCGCGGTCAGGGCTTCGACGTCGGCCTCCACCGCCGATGCGGTCTCGGCATCGTCATCGGCCTCGGCCATCTCCAGCAGGTCGCGGCTGTCATCCAGCTGCGTGCCAATCTCGCGGATGTTGACGACGATGTTCTCGAGCTGGGCGCGTTCCTTGCCCAGCGCCTGGGCCCGGTCCGGGTCATTCCAGATATCCGGGTTTTCCAGCTCGCGCTGGACCTCTTCTAGGCGTTCTTCCTTGACCGGGTAGTCAAAGATACCCCCTAAGGCCTTCCAGGCGGCCTTTCAGGTCATCAATCTGGGTATACAGCGGATTCAGTTCCATGATGCGTCGATTTCCGGTGTCCGGGTGGGCGGAAAAGCCGCGCAGTATAACACCCCTGACCTGGCGTCTGGCGCACTCGGGGCAACCGGACAGGGTGCGTCAGAGGGCTCGCGCGCGCCGCCAGAACGCCAGGCTGTCCCGGCGTTCCAGCACCCGGGGCGGTTCGGAGCGCGCGAGCGGATCATGAAATTCCAGAGCGTCCAGGTACCCCCTCCGAAGCAGGGGCAGCAGGGGCCGTACGACGTCGTCGGCCAGCGACTGCATGACCTCCGCATGGCGTTCGAGGTCGCGCGCGCCTGCCAGGGCATCCAGCACCACGACGGTATCGCGCGCCATCTCCGCGGCAGATGCCGGGTCGGGGGACCAGTCGAGCGCCGTCCAGTCCGCCAGAAAATGCGCGACGGGCCCGCCGCCACAGACCGCGCGCACGGCCGTGGCACCCTCCGGACGCCCCGGTGACCAGAACCACAGCCCGTGAACGGGTGCCCGCCCGGACTGCTCGCGCGCCTGGTTCACCGGATGCTGGAACCAGGTCATCTGCAGGGCATTGTTCAGGACCTGCAGGCGGCGCGCGACGTCACTGTCCATCGCACCTCGGCTCATCGAGCGACCCCAGCCCGTCGAGGGTGGCTCGCCCGTGCCATCCCCCTCGCCCTCCATTTCCAGTAGCCACAGTCCACCCGAAGAGAGCCGCAGCGTGGCCCCCGCCGCCGCCAGATCCGGACGGGCCGCCTCCCACAGTGCCTCGCGTTCTTCCTGATGGACCTCGAAGACCGGATCCGCGACCAGGTCCTTCATCCCCGGTGTGAGCCGCACGGGCCACGCCAGCCAGAGGCGCGGTCCCGAGACCGGCTGTTCGAAGCCCAGTCGCCTCGCGAGCTGGGCCTCCCAGCCATCCCGAGCGCCCGCCGGCGCGGGCGACAGCGGCCGCGCCCGGCCCATCCAGCGGGCCAGGTGCCGGATACCCGGAGGATCCTCGCCGTTCTTCGGCAAGGCCGCCTCGGCCCGCCGAAACAACCCGGGCAGCAGGAGCGTCACCCTCGCCATCTCGGGTCCCCTCTCGTCCCGGCCGTCCCTCCCCTGCAAAGGCGCATCTCGATCCCCTGTGGCCTGATCCACGGCCATGCTACCACCGAGGCAGGCGTCGCCCGAGGAACAGCAAGCCCTTGATTGTGGTCTACCGTAATAAGCAGCCCAAATCTCCAGGTGCGCCATGGACGAGCACAAATCTCTTGCAGTCACCACCATCGGCGGGTGGACCAGTTCTGTCGTGGGCCTTGTTCTGCTGGGCCTTGCGGGCACTGCTAGTGCCCAAGGTGCGGCCGGGCCCGCCGAGGCCCCGGATAACGGGCCCGACAACGGTTTCGAGGTGGATGACTACCCGGAAGGTTCGCAGATCGACTGGCAGTCCTGGGACAGTGAACTGTTCGAGGAGTCGAAGGAGCGCGAACGGCCGATTTTCTTCTATTTCCACGGGCAGTGGTGCACCTGGTGCCGCGACTTCCAGGACGAGTCGCTGGAGAACCCCGACGTGGTCGACACGATCGACCGGCACTACATTCCGGTTCTGGTCGACCTCGACGAGCGTGCTGACCTGTTTCGCCGCTACGGCGGTCGTGGCCTGCCGTTCGTGGTGATCGTGAACCACGAGGACGAAATGCTGACCCGCTTTACCGGGCATGTGAATCCGCGCGACCTGCAGGGCATCCTGGAGGCCCAGCGCGACATGTTCTCGGTCACCGGCCGCGAGATCACCCCGGACGACGCCGCGATCAACGACCTCGATCGCTTCCGCGAGATGCTCGACGAGGTCTACGACAGCTCCGCCCACCGCCTGAGCGGCAGCGCGGCCTTCGGCACGCTGAGCAAGCGCCCGCAGCCCTGGACCTATCGCTTCCTGCTCGACGAGGAGGACTGGGAAGAGCGCATGCCTGCCATGCTCGACCAGATCGCCGCCGACCTGTACGACGGCGTGGAAGGCGGGTTCTTCTTCTTCCACGACTGGGACCAGCGCGATCCGGTTCTGGCGCTCGAGACTTCCAAGCGGCTGGACCAGAACGCCGCATTCCTCTGGCTGTACGCCGAGGCCTACGAGCGCTTCGGCGAGGAACATCACGCCGAATTCGCACGCGGAATCCGCGACTATCTGCGCGACCAGCTCTGGGACGAAGAACAATCACGCTTCGGCAACAGCCAGTACGCGGATCGCGACTACTACCAGCTCGACCCGGGCGAACGGCTGGAGACCGATCCCCCGCGGGTGGATCGCAACACCTATGCAGATACCTCCGGCCAGGCAATCGCCGCCCTGGCCAACATGGCCCGGGTCATGGAGGACGAAGACACCCTCGACTGGGCACGCGAGGCCATGCAAGCCCTGGACCGGTACCTGGGCACGGAGGCCGGCTTTCTCCATGGCCTCACCGCTGATGGCCGCCCGGCGATGGAGGGCTACCTGCCCGCCCAGATCTGGCCGGAGATCGCTCGCATCGAATTGGCCCGCGCGATCGAGGCGCTGGAGGGCGAAAAACCCGATCTGCCCGATCCAGTCGCCGCGCTGGACCGCCTGGAGCCGTTCTTTGACGAGGAGCTCGAGGCGCACGCCGAGCGTGTCGGATCGGACCTTGAACCGTGGTCGGAGACGCGCAGTCAGGCCGCACTGGCCTGGTGGCTGCACCGTCTGCCGGAAGAGGTCGTGGAAGAATCCCACATCGATCCGGAGAAGGTTCGCGCGCGGCTGCACATCGAACCCGGCTCTGACCCCGACGACGTGGCTATCGGTTTCCAGGCCCTGCGCACCGGCATCCCGGGACTGGACGACTGACTCAGTCGCCCGCGTCCAGCGGGCGACTCCGCATATCGCCTTCGTCGAGCGTCTGTGTCCCCCGCTCCGGTGGTGGCACATCGGCATAGGGGTCTCCGTTCCAGTGCCCCTGTTGCCAGCTCCAGCCAAACAGGGCCAGATTCGCCAGCAGCAGCAGCGCGACAAGCCAGCGCATCACGAGCCCTCCTCCATACGCGCGATCTGCCACAGACCCTCAAGCACGAGGTTTTCGCGCAGGGTAAAGAACTCGGTGAGTTGCCCGGCAAGCCACGATGCATCCCCGCCGTATAGCCAGCAGACGGTGTCATTGCCCAGGTGGGTGCGGGCCTCGACGATCAGACGATCAACCGCACCGGACAGGCCCAGCATCAGGCCACGTTCCAGGCCCGGTTCGCTGCCAAGCCCCGGTGTGGAGTCGAAGGTCGCAGGCCAGCCAGCCGGATCACGCGGAGTGACACGGTCGGCCAGCCGGGCCTGCAACGACTCCCAGCCCAGCTGTCGCCCCGGCAGCAGGTACCCGCCCCTGTGCCGACCCTCGGCATCCAGCAGATCGACCGTGACCGCGGTCCCCGCATCCACCAGTACGCAGGGTCCCGGCCCTTCCGCCCGGGCCGCCACCAGTGCACAAAAGCGATCCACACCCAGCTGACCCTCGGCGTAATCACTGCGCACGCCATAGCGCCCGTCCCCGTGCGTGCCGACCCAGTGGATGGGTACCGCCGCCCCTATCGCGGCCTCCAGTGCCGCCTGGCGCTCCGGGCTGCCGACCCGGGCGGCCCAGATCGCCAGACCGGTGTCCTTTAGCGCCTGGGCGCAATCCTCGATCGCGAGGCTCGCGCCCTCGTCCAGCACATGACCGGCCGCGTCGCGGCGCTGCCACTTGACTCGGGTACTGCCGATGTCGATCAGTGCGCAGTCAGGCATGCCCGGCCCTCCGGATGGATACTTCTCCCGCGTCGAGATGATGCAGGAGGCCCGCCTCATCCTCGACGCGCAGACGGCCCGAATCCAGGCAAATGCCCCGGGCAACGCCCGCCAGGCCCGTATCCGGCACTTCGATCGTGCGTCCGGCCAGCACATCGAGGCGGTCGAGGTCGTCCCCCAGCGCCGCCAGCCCCTGTGCCATCAGCACCCGATGCAGGCGCATCTGCCACCCTGCCACCTCGGCCGCCAGCTCCAGCCAGTCGGGCCCCTGCCCATCCAACAGGGCTTCCAGGTCGGTCACCTCGCGGTCCAGACCAAGCGCGCCGGAACCCCGGCGATTGAGCCCGACCCCTACCACCAGGCGCCCGGGCCGGTCCGACCGGGGGAGCCGCTGTTCGACCAGAATACCGCCCAGCTTCGCAGTGCCCACCACCACGTCGTTCGGCCACTTGAGGCCCGGGCCTTCCACACCCAGTGACTCCAGCGCGCGGATGACCCCGATCCCCACACCGACCGGGTAGGCCGCGGGCACCCGCTGGTCGGCGGCAATCGGCCAGGAGAGCGACAGGGCCAGGCCGGCATCCGGCGGCGCCACCCAGGCCCGGCCTCGTCGCCCCCGCCCCGCCAGCTGCGCGCGCGCCAGACATACCCTGGGCCCGGCATCCATCTGCGCGGCCTCGAGCAGTCGCGCATTGGTGGAATCCACCCGTTCCAGCACCTCCGTAAGCGGCGGTTCCAGCGCGGTTCCCGCCAGGGCCTCGCGCAGCAGCCCTTCCAGTTGCGCGGTTTCCGGCGCCATAATGGGATCGGTCGTCTGGGGAACGTTCATGCGGATGTGGGCGACAAGGGGGGATTCGGTTGCGCAATCGTGCACATGGTAAGCGTTTCGCGGGCGGACTGCCGGCGTTGCTGCTGGCCGCCGGCATCCTCGCCGTACCTGCCCAGGCCGAGCTGTACACCTATTACGACGCCACGGGTGCCCGCGTGATCACGGACCAGCGCCCCGAGGGCATCGAGTACGAGTCCGTGCCCTCGCCCCAGCGTCCCGGCACGTCGGCCAGGCAGAGCGGAACGGCTTCGGGCGGTAGCTGGTCGCCCAGCGAGATCTTCGTGTTCGAGGGCCCCGACGGCCAGCGCCTGGTCACCAACCAGCGCCAACAGAACGCCAACATGAACCTGATCGCCACCTACGGCCGTCCAACCGCGCGCGCACGCTGCGGCGAACGTGCCCGCCAGGCCCTGGCCAGTGGTGGTGGCGAGTTCGCCGAGCTGATCCGCGCCGCCGCGGGCCACAACGGTGTCGACCCGGCCCTGGTGCAGTCAGTGATTCACGTCGAGTCCTGCTTCGACCCCGAGGCCGTTTCGCGGGTGGGCGCGCACGGCCTGATGCAGCTCATGCCGGCCACCGCGGCCGATCTGGGTGTAACCGACCGCTTCGACCCGGCTCAGAACATCCATGGGGGCACACGCTACCTGGCCGAGATGCTGCAGCGTTTTGACGGGGATCTGGACCTGGCCCTGGCTGCCTACAACGCCGGCCCGGGCGCCGTGGAGCGCCACGGCGGCGTGCCGCCCTTCCCCGAGACCCAAACCTACATCCAGCGGGTACGGGCCCAGTACGGCTCGGGGAACGGGATTCGCTAGAAAGACGCCCAGCGGCACGCCGTAGCTGGAGAATCAGCGCCGCTCGCGCCCGCAGTTCCAGCACTGGGTAAACTGCGGCTCGATCCGCTCGCCGCAGCGCGGGCACTTCCACTCCTTCCCGTCGTGCTCGGGCTCGCCTTCCAGATACTCCACGATCAGCTCGCGGGCCTGCTCGGCCTGGGCCTCGTGCACCACCATCACCCGTCCCCAGCACTCCGTCGGCGGGATCTCGCCGGCGGCGCCGTAAAGCCCGGCCTGGGCGACATAGGCGGGGATGCCGGCCTCCTGCAGGAGGTTCTCGATAAACCCGGCCATCACCGGGTCGGCGGCGGTGTAAACAGTGCGCATGACCCGACCCTAGCAGTCAGTACGTGCTATTGCACCGTGCCCTGGTTGGCCGCCTGGAAGTATTCCATCGCCTTCTGAATGGCGTAGAACGGGGCCTCGTCCAGGGCCTCGCGGGTGTGCGGTTCGTGAATGTCGGCGTGGTACTTGCGCATCGCGAGCACATGGATCGGAAGCTCGCGCGCAAACATCGGGTTGTCGAAGTTGAAGAACTGCCCCAGGCCCAGCACGAGGTTCTTGCGCTCCTCGGCCTCCAGTGCCTCCGGGCTGACTGCGACATCCGGCAGCTGGCCGGCCTGACCGGTCACGGTCACGATGATCTCGCGGTCGCCGTCAGCCGCGGCCGGGCGTTCCTCGTCACCGTTGACCAGCTTCAGGTCTTCCGACAGGTCCAGGTAGCCCTTCGCCAGGATGTGACCATGCGGCTGGAACACCTTGCTGGACATGTTCACCGCCCACAGTTCCAGGGTCTCCTTGAGCTCCTGAGCCGGCTGCGTCTCGCCAAGGGCAAACAGCTGCTGGGCGTAGAGGATGTCCCATACCCAGACCTGGCCATATTCCGGCAGCTCCTCGTCGCCGCCCGCGGTCACGGACACGCGCTGAAATTCGGGCTCGTCCGCGGTGCGGGCATGCAAGGTGATCGTAAAACTGGCCAAGGCGCTCTCTCCTGCCGACGATGGACCGGCCATCGCGTAAATGCATCAGCGCCCCAGTATAACGAACACCCCGCACAGCACTCGGTTCTTCCACGCCGGTCGGGGCCTTGCCGCCAACGGCCATCGCACCGGTTAGCTGGCCATGCGCGGGCGTTCGGCGCCCACGGGTTGTCCCAGCCGGGCTTCCAGCTCTGCCGCGCGCCGTGCCAGGGACCCCGATACCGCGAATCCGGCCAGCACGCCGTCGGCGTGAAACTCCAGCTGGCGACCCGAAGGGGTGGATTCGGTCTCGACCCACGTACCCCGAGTGACGTCGCGCGGTGGACACACGTTCAGGGGCAGACTCGCCGTCTTCACCTGGACCGTACCGGACCCGGGCACGTACTCCGTCACTTCGCCACAGAGGGTTCGAGCCAGCACCGCCGCCTGGTCGCGCAGCGTCTCCACGTACGGGCGCAACCGGCCGGCAAACTCGCAGCCGTCGCCGAGGGCAAAGATCGACGCATCGGAGGTGGCCAGTTGTGCATTCACGCGGATTCCGAGGCCGCAGTCCAGACCCGCGGCCCGAGCGATATCATTCTGGCCCTCCAAGCCCAGCGCGGACAGCACCACCTCGGCCTGGACCGATTCCCCATCCTGCAGCTCGATGGTCGTCCCCGACTCTCCCTTGTTCAGGCGGGCGATATTCGCGTCCAGACGCAAATCGACACCCCTGTTCTCCAGCGCGGCGGCGAGGTCGCGGCTCATGGGCGACGGCAACAGTCCCGCGAGAGGCTGCTCGGCACACTCGATCAGTGCGACCGGGAAACCTCCCCTGGCCAGGTCATCGGCCAGCTCGCAGCCCACCAGACCCGCCCCAATGATGGCCACCAGTGTCTCGGCCGGCCTCTTTCCCGGCGCTTCCAGTGCCTCGCGCAGCAGACAGTAGTCATCCAGGGTATTCACGGACAGCGGGGCCGCCGCATCCCCCGGAAAATCGATGCGGCGCGGCCGGGCACCGGTGGCCAGCACCAGCTGGCCATAGGGTATGCCCCCGCGCGCCGTGATCACGCGCTGCCGGTCGCGATCGATACCCAGCACGCGCAGAAATGGCATCAGCTCCACACCCAGACGCCCCGCGCGCTGCTGCCCACCCTCTTCGACCAGTTCGTCGAGCGCGGTCTCGCGGCCAAACGCGTTCGACAGCCGCGGCTTGGTGTAATAGTCGCCACTGTCCGCGGTAATCATGCGGATGGTGCGGCGCGGGTCCAGTTCCCGCAGGCGCTCGGCCAGGGCCCAACCGGCCATGCCGGCACCCACGATCACGACCGCGTCGGGGTCGTCGCCGCGCGGGCCACTCCAGGCGCTTGCGGCGGAGACGGCATCGGTGGACTCGGCCCGGGGCTCGAAGGGGCTGAAATCCGCCTTGGTCACGTTACAGTCCGGGCAATACCAGTCGTCGGGAATGTCCTCGAAGCGGGTGCCCGGCGCGAGGCCGGAGTCGGGGTCACCCTTCGCCTCGTCGTAGATGTAGCCGCAGACCTTGCAGATATAGCGTTTGTAGTCGTCGGTTTCGGTCGTCATCACGCGGCCTCCAGGGTGTCCAGAATCGCCTGCAGCTTCGGATCCAGCTCCGCCCCAATGGCGTCGAGCTCAGGGCTCGCCCAGGGCTTGAATACCTCCCTCGCCGAACGCGTGCGGATGCACAGAACATCGCCCTCACCCGATACATGGATGCGCAGCGGGATATCGATTCCGGCGTCCTTGCAGGCCTGCCATACGCGCACCGCGTAGCTCGGGTGAAAGACCTCGAGGATCTGGTCGGTAGGGACCTCGACCCCGATCTTTGCCGCATTGGCCTGGCCGTTGATGTGCGAGACCAGTTTCAGGCCCTGGGCTTCGATCGCCTGCTTCAGTCGTTCCACGGCGGTCTCGGGGTCCAGTCGGGTGGTGGTTTCCAACATGGGGATTCCTTGCGTTCGGGGCGCGATCCCGGCCTCACCGGGGCCGCGCGGGTTCGATGGGCACCGGTTCAGTGGGCGTGGATCCGCGCAAGCTCCTTGCGCAGGTGCTTGATCGCGGGCGTCACAATGGCGACGAAGTACGATTCGCGCAGCTTGCGCTGGGCCGCGGCGTCCGCCTTGTAGCCCCGCGCGCCGCAGTGCAGCAGGGCCGACTGCGAGGCCCGCAGGGACAGCTCGGAGCCGGTCAGGCGCATCTGCAGTACATCGGCAAAGAAGCGCTCGGAGTCATCGAACGGGGTCTCCGCCAGCGCGTAACAGGCGCTGCGGGCATCCGCCAGGGCCTCTTCCAGCTCGCCGACCTGGTCATCCAGATAGCCATTCACGTGCGCGAGGGTCTCGTTGGACTCGCGCATGGTCTCGATACAGCCATCAATCAGGCCCAGTCCCATGCCCATCTGCAGCAGCACGAAACCGGGGCGAATGCGGCGGATGTACTCCGGCAGCGGGTCCGCAAGGATATGGGCATCCGGCACGAACACCCGGTCGAAGTGGCAACCGAAGGTGCGTGAGCCCTCCAGCGCGGTGAACTCCGGGCAGGCCGTCAGGCTGAAACCGGGATCGGCACAGTTGATCAGCGCCATCAACGGACGCGGGTTGGCATCGGTGGTGCGGAAGATCGCGCCGAAATAATGGTCCTCGCCCAGGTTGGACACCCAGGGCAGCGCGCCGGAGACCCGATAGCCGCCATCGACGCGCTCGGCATTCAGCTTCAACTCCTCAATGTTGGCGAACCACTTCATCGGATTCGACAGAGCGGTCGCGCCCAGCGCCTCGGCATTGGCGAGCTTCGGCAGGGCCTCGCGCTTGAGCACCTCGGAGTCGCTGTTCTCCGCGTACCAGGCGCAGGCGTTCTGGCACCAGGCCACAAAGCCTGTGGTCATGCACTCGGCCGAGATCACCTCGGTCGCCCGGATCGCGCCGGCAAGGTCGGTAGTACCGGTCGCATTCTGGCTGGCCAGGTGGCGATTGAATGCGCCGAGGCGACCCGCCTCGCGCAGGAAATTCTCGGGGTAGACGCCCTCGCGATCGATGCGGGCGGTTAGCGGCGCGAGTTCGCGTTCCACCAGCGCCTTCAATGGGGCATCGGCGTCCGCCGGCCCTGCGGCCGGCGACACCCCCGTCTGTTCGTCAGTACGGGTTTGCAACATGGGTTCTCTCTCCCGTTCGGGATGGCAGGTGGTTCAGGCCAGCTCGACGCTGACACCAACCGGGTTGCGCATGGTGTTGGCCACGGGCGACCAGAAGTCGGCATGGGCCACCAGCTCTTTCAGTTGTTCCTCGCTGGCATCGCCCTCCAGGTGGGCCTTCACGCGGATATCGGTGAAGCCGAGGCGCTTGTTGACGTCGGTGTCGCCCACACCCCAGACGGCGGTCACGTTGATGTCGCCCTCCAGTGTCAGCTCCAGCTTGGTCAGCGTGATGCCGCGGTCAATGGCATTGGCGTGCATGCCGACCGACAGGCAGGCGCCCAGGCTGGCCAGCACGGCCTCGGAGGGGTTGGGGGCGGTGTCGTCGCCCAGCAGGTGCGGCGGCTCGTCGATCACATGCGCATCCAGGTCGCGCACATAGGTCAGGTTGCGGAACTTGCCCTCGCAGACCGTGGTGGCCTTCAGGGTGACGATGCTCTCCGGGTTGGCCTTGCCCTTGGCGGCCAGATCGTTGAGACCGTTCTGGTCGATCGGCTCCAGCGCGTTCATGGACAGGGTGGTGGTGGCTTCGGCAGTGGACATGGTGTAGCTCCTCTCGATGGTTGGCGGTTAAGGCCACCGGCTGGGTGACCGTCCCGGATTACGCCGGGTCGACCAGCACAGTGCAGAAGCTGTGCCAACCGCCGAAAAACGGCTTCATGAAGCGATTTCCGCCTGAACGCGCCAAATTGACCAATCACCCGGACCGGACGATGTGTCCGCTTTGTCGGCCAAGGCGGACACTTTGTCGTCTTTGTCCGCGACGTGCCGGACGCCCAAGGCTGCTCGACACCAACAGAGATCCCAGCCCCGCCGCGATTCAAGACCTGCGGAACGGCTCCACGTCGCCATTTATCGGGGGGACCGGGAACCCTCGGGGAATCACATCGCGAGGTTTGGCACGCGCCTTGTAAGGACCCCTGTGAACGCGCCGTCCACCGGGCGGCGCATGAACGCAGGCTAACGAGGGACATGCCATGGGCGCCGCCATCTCCATCGACTACATCACCCATCACTATCCGGGTCAGGAGCAGCCGACCCTGAAGGACATCGAGGTCACCGTCGCACCGGGCGAAACGGTCGCGCTGATCGGCCAGAGCGGATGCGGCAAATCCACCCTGCTGCACATGCTCGCCGGGCTGCTGCTGCCCAGCGACGGCTGCGTGCGCATCAACGGCCAGCAGGTCATCAAACCCAGCCCGCGCTGGAACATGATGTTCCAGAAGCCCTCGCTGTACCCCTGGATGACCGTGCGCAAGAACGCCTCCCTGGGGCTGATCTTCCAGGGTCGCCGCAAGGGTCTGAAGGACCGCATCGATCAGCTCCTGGACACGGTGGGCCTGGCGGACAAGGCCGAGGTGAACGTGCAGTCGCTCTCGGGCGGCCAGCAGCAGCGCGTCGCCCTGGCCCGCAGTCTGGCGACGGACCCGGAACTGCTGTTGCTGGACGAGCCGTTCTCCGCGCTGGACGCCTTTACCCGTGTCGCCCTGCAGGACGAAGTCACCCGCCTGGCACGCGAACGTGGCATCTCCGTGGTGTTCGTGACCCACGACATCGACGAGGCCGTCGCCATGGCCGACCGCGTGCTGGTGATGGGCTCCAACCCCGGCACGATCACCGCTGAGCTGAAGGTGGAACTCCCCTACCCCCGTGATCGCGCCAGCCACCGCTTCGTCGATCTCAAGAGCGAGCTCATGGAGTTCTTTGGTGCCACCCGCCACCCGGGCGGCTCCGGGGTGCAACCCCGCGCCGAAGCAGAACCCGAAAGCGAGTCCAGTCGTCGTCAGGCGCGGATCCGCGCGGCCTGAGAAGCCGCAACCAACCGTTACCCGTCGTCACCGTCACCGCGAAAAAAAGGAACCACCGTCATGTGCAACTGCGACCACCACCACGACATCGACCGCGAGCTCGACCAGCTGCTGTCGACCAACTTCTCGCGGCGCAACTTCCTGCGCACCGCCGCCGTCGGCGGGCTGGCCGGCACCGGTCTCGCCCTGCCGGGATCATTGTTCGGCGCCGAGCCGGACGGCCTGGAAGAGCCCGAAGGGATCACCCGTGACTTCGACGGCGTGGTGCGAATCGGCTACATCCCGATCACCGATGCCGCCGCGCTGCTGGTGGCCCACTCCGAGGGCTATTTCGAGGACGAGGGCCTGGAGGTCGCCGATCCGACGTTGATCCGGGGCTGGTCGCCGCTGATCGAATCCTTCGCCGCCAACCGCTTCAATCTCGTGCACCTGTTGAAGCCCATCCCCCTGTGGATGCGCTATCAGAACGATTTCCCGGTCAAGATCATGTCCTGGGCCCATATCAACGGATCGGCCGTGGTCACCGGGCGCCATGTGGAGGTCAAGGACTTCTCGGACTTGGGCGGCAAGAGCGTAGCCGTGCCCTACTGGTACTCGATGCACAACGTGGTGATGCAGATGGCCCTGCGCGACGCCGGGCTGACCCCGGTGATCCGTGACCAGGGAGCGGCACTGGAGTCGCACGAGGTCAACCTGATGCTGATGCCGCCGCCGGACATGCCGCCGGCCCTGGCCGCGCGCTCTATCGATGCCTTTATCGTGGCCGAGCCCTTCAACGCGGCGGGCGAGATGCTGGCCCATGGCAATCTGCTGCGCTTTACCGGCGACATCTGGAAGAACCACCCCTGCTGCGTAATTTGCATGAACGAGCGCCTGACCAACCGCGAGCCGGAATGGACGCAGAAGGTCATGAACGCCGTGGTCCGCGCCCAGGGCACCATCCAGGAGGACAAGAAGGCGGTCGCCACCCTGCTCTCGCGTGACGGCAAGGGCTACCTGCCAATGCCGGCCGGCGTGGTCGAACGGGCCATGACCAACTACACCAACGACGCTACCTACACCGACAGCGGCGCGATCCGCAACGCCGACTGGGGCAACGGCCGCATCGACTTCTCGCCCTGGCCCTACCCGTCCGCGACCAAGTATCTGGTCAGTGCGATGAACGAGACCCTGGTCGGTGGCGACACCACCTTCCTTCAGGACCTGGATCCCGACTTCGTGACCGAGGACCTGGTGAACTACGAGTTCGTGAAGAAGGCGATGGAGAAGCACACCGCCTGGCACGGCGCGCCCGGCGTGAACCTCGATTCGCCGTTCGAGCGTGAGGAGGTGATCGCGCTATGAACCGCGAAGCCACGATGAACGAGCTGAACCCGGCCCTGGAACGGATGATCCCGTTCCTGCGGCTGGCGGATCAGGCCCGGCGCCGGGTGCAGTACCCGGCGGTGGGCATCGCCGGGCTCTTCGCCCTGTGGTGGTGGGGCGGCTGGCTGATTGCCAATAACGAGGACACGATGGCGTTCGCCAGCTTCGCCCCCGGGCCGACCCTTACGGCGTTCTGGGACCTGGTCAGCTCCGGCAACGTCTGGAAACCGATCGAGTCCAGCCTGTACCGCGTGGGCTGGGGCCTGTTCTACGCCATCGCCATCGGGGTACCGCTGGGTGTGATGATCGGCTACTTCCTGACGCTGAAGCAGATCACCCATGTGCCGTTCCAGTTCCTGCGCATGATCTCGCCGCTGGCCTGGATGCCGATTGCCGTGCTGGCCTTCGCCACCTGGGACGGGGCGATCATCTTCCTGATCGCGATCGCCGCAATCTGGCCGATCACCTATGCGACTGCCCATGGCGTCCAGCGCATCGACCCGATGTGGCTCAAGGTGGGCTCCAACCTCGGAGCCAATCCGATCCACACCCTGCGCTACATCGTGATGCCCGCGATCGCGCAGGACGTATTCGCCGGCATCCGCCTGGCAGTGGGTGTGGCCTGGATCGTGCTGGTTCCGGCCGAGTACCTCGGCGTGACCTCCGGGCTGGGCTATGCGATCAACGATGCCCGCGACACGCTGGAGTACGACAAGCTGGCGGCCTTCGTGCTGGTGATTGGCATCATCGGCTACATGCTCGACGCGATCTGCGTGCGTCTGATCAAGCGCAGCAGCTACCACGCCGAGAGCTAGCGGGCGGCAGGCCTCGCCGCGCGGTGGTGCAAGTCGCGCCCCGCGGCGAGGCAGACGGCACCACAACGGACCACAAAATCGCCTGCCAGACCGCCTTATGACAGGAAATACGGGCTGGCAGGCTTTCTGCATATACCCAACCATGGCACTGCACTCGCTTTCCGAACCGGCTGCACCCGACCTGGCCACCCGCGAACAGGAGATCACCCTGTTGCTGGAGGTGGCCAAGCTGATGGGCCGCTCGGGCGATCCCGACGCCGCGATCTACCGCATCCTCGGGATGATGTCGCAGTTGCTGGGGCTGAATCGGGGACGCGTACTGCTGCCCGACCCGGACACCGGAAAGCTGCGCATCCGTCATGCCTACGGGCTCACCGACGCCGAGCGTGACCGCGGGCGCTACAGCCTCGGCGAGGGGGTCACGGGGCGCGTGATGAAGACGGGCCAGATCGCGCTGATTCAGGACATCGACAACGAACCGGAGTACCTGGCGCGTGCGATCGACCGCGCCACCCTGCCGCAGGAGACGGTCGCCTATATCGCCGTACCCATCGTGCAGGACGAACACGCGATCGGCGTACTCGGCGTGCATCGCCTGCGCCGGCGCTCACGACAGTTCCAGGACGACCTGAACGTACTGCGCGTCATCGCCAGCATGATCGGCCAGGTCCTGCGCATCAACCAGCTGATCGCCGAGCGCACCGCCGAGCTGGTATCGGAAAACCGCTACCTGAAAAGCGCACTGGATACACAAGGCGGGCAGTACGGCATTCTCGGGGAGAGCCCCGCGCTCAAGCATGTACTCAAGCAGGTCCACCGCATCGCGGATACGCAGGCCACGGTCCTGATCACCGGGGATTCGGGGACCGGGAAGGAAAAGGTCGCGCGCATGATCCACCGGATCAGCCAGCGCAACGCCCGCCCCTTCATCTCGCTCAACTGCGCGGCCATCCCGGCCGATCTGCTGGAGTCGGAGCTGTTCGGTCATGAAAAAGGCGCGTTCACCGGAGCCAGCAGTGCCAAGACCGGGAAGATCGCCCTGGCGGATGGCGGGACCCTGTTCCTGGACGAGATCGGTGACATGCCAGAGGCGCTGCAGTCGAAGATCCTGCGCGTGCTGCAGGAGCGCGTGGTCCAGCCGATCGGCGGCAACCGCGATATTCCGGTGGATGTACGCATTGTCGCCGCCACTCACAAGAACCTGCAGGCCGCTGTCAACGCCGGCGAGTTCCGGCTGGATCTGTTCTACCGCCTGAACGTCATCCCGCTGCACATACCCGCACTGCGCGACCGGGCAAGCGACATCCGCCTGCTGACACGACACTTCCTTGACCGCTTCACCCATCTGCATGGCTGGAACGTGGTGCTCGACGAACGCGTACTGGAGCGCCTGGAGGCCTTCGACTGGCCGGGCAACATCCGCCAGCTGGAGAACGTGCTCGAACGGGCCGTCCTGCTCTCGAGTGACGGGCGCATCACCACCGCGCTGATCGACGAGATCCTGCACGAGGAATCACGCATCAGCCCGCACGAACCCTCCCGAACCACGGGTGAGTCGTCTGCCCAGGCAGTGGTCAATCCTGCCGCGACCGTGCCCAACGATGACGCACAGCGCACCAGCGTGGTGCGCCCGTACCAGCGTGTACATGCATCCGAGGCCGAACGTCTGCTGCGTGCCATCGAGCAGTCCAGCGGCAACAAAACGCGTGCGGCGCTCGGACTCGGGCTGACGCCCCGCCAGTTGCGCTATCGGCTGAAAAAGCTCGGCATAGAAGCCACTTAGAGACGATCAACCCTCTTAATCGGGACACTTTGTCCACTCTGTCCACAGTGTCGACCAAGTGTCGCCCGGCCCCCGATCGCCGCGCTCCACCGTCGCCCCAGCCATCGTCGTTTTCGTTCTTGGCATGGCTTCTGCAACGCCTCGGTCATGGGCGACTCGACCGCCCCGATTTGAATCCGTCCACCCAGGAGAACATCGCCATGCCGACCAAGAGCCTAAGCGACCCGTTTGACGCCAACGCGGATCTGCGCCACGACAGTGCTTGCCGCCACGGCCACCATGGCCCCGGCCATTGCAGCTGTTTCGACGCCGCCGACCCGAACCTGGAGCGCCGGCTGGACAACGGCGATTTCGCCACGTCCGAGCCGGCCCATGCGCACAACAAGCCCCAGGAAAGACTGGACGAAGAGGCCCTGATCGACCGCGCGGTCGAGAGCGCGGTAGTGCGCGGCATGTTCGGCCACAACGAGATCAATCGTCGGCGTTTCCTGCAGATGCTGGGTGGCGGCACCCTGGCCGCGGCGCTGGGTTCGGTCATGCCGCTGGACAAGGTCAAGGCCGCGATCAAGGACGGCGGTCCGCTGGAGAAGACCAAGCTGCGGATCGGTTTCGTGCCGATTACCTGCGCCACGCCGATCATCATGGCCCACCCGATGGGCTTCTACGAGCGCTATGGCCTGGATGTCGACGTGATCAACACGGCGGGCTGGGCGGTCGCGCGCGACATGTCCCTCTCGGGCGAATACGACGCCTCGCACATGCTCTCGCCAATGCCGCTGTCGATGACGCTGGGCACCAGCTCGTCCAGCCGCGAGCACTTCATCATGCCGGCGATCGAGAACATCAACGGCCAGGCGATCACCCTGCACAACAAGCACAAGGACAAGCGCGATCCCAAGGACTGGAAGGGCTTCCGCTTTGCGGTCCCGTTCGAGTACTCGATGCACAACTTCCTGCTGCGCTACCTGGTCGCGGAACACGGCCTGGACCCGGATCAGGACATCAGCATCCGCGTGATCCCGCCGCCGGAGATGGTGGCCAACCTGCGCGCCGAGAACATCGATGGCTACCTGGCCCCCGACCCGTTCAACCAGCGCGCGGTCTGGGACGAGATCGGCTTCATTCACATGCTGACCAAGGAGATCTGGGACGGGCACCCCTGCTGCGCCTTCGCCTGTTCGGCCGCCTGGGCCGAGGAACACCCGAACACCTTCGGGGCGTTGTTCCGCTCGCTGATCGAGGCCACGCAGTACTCCTCCGACATCGAGAACCGGGCCGAGATCGCCGAGGCCATCTCCCCCCGTGCCTACCTGAACCAGCCGGAGCCGGTGGTGCGCCAGGTCCTGACCGGACGCTACGCCGATGGCCTGGGCGAGGTGAAGGAAGACCCGCACCGGATCGATTTCGACCCGTTCCCCTGGCATTCGATGGCGACCTGGATCCTCACGCAGATGAAGCGCTGGGGCTATGTCAGCCGCGACTTCGACTACAACCAGCTCGCCGAGGATGTCTTCCTCGCCAGCGAGTGTGCCGAAGTGATGACCGAGCTCGGCTACGAGCCGCCGAGTGACACCTACAAGAACTTCGAGATCATGGGGAAGGTGTTCGACTACACCGACCCGGAAGGCTATCTCGACAGCTTCGAAATCCGCAGGAGCTAAGCCATGTTGAGCAATCTCAACTTTCGCGCCGGGGTTCTTTCGGTTGTGATCCTGCTGTTCTTCCTGGGCGTGTGGCAGATGGCCACCGCCCCGGAGGTACTGATGGTCCAGGAGGAAGAACTCAGCGAGTACGAAATGCTGACCGGGGGCGGCGGGCAACGCGGCTCCAGCGGCATCCCCGCACCGTCCGAGGTGATCAGCCACGCCGTTTCCGAGCTGAGCAACCCCTTCTACGATGCCGGCCCGAACGACAAGGGCATCGGCATCCAGCTGGGGTACTCGATCTATCGCGTGCTGCTGGGCTTCTTCCTGGCCGCGCTGATCGCCATCCCGTTCGGCTTCGTGATCGGCATGTCGCCCCTTCTGAACAAGGCCTTTGACCCGTTCATCCAGGTGCTCAAGCCCATATCCCCTCTGGCCTGGATGCCGCTGGCCCTGTTCGTGATCCGTGACTCGAACATCTCGGCGATCTTCGTGATCTTCATCTGTTCGATCTGGCCCATGCTGGTGAACACGGCCTACGGCGTCGCATCGGTGCGCAATGACTGGCTGAACGTGGCCAAGACCCACGAGCTGTCCAAGGTGCGCACGGCGTTCACCGTGATCCTGCCCGCCGCGGCCCCGACCATCCTGACCGGGATGCGCATCTCCATCGGCATCGCCTGGCTGGTGATTGTGGCCGCCGAGATGCTCGTGGGCGGCACCGGCATTGGCTACTACATCTGGAACCAGTGGAACAACCTTGACCTGGCCAGCGTGATCTTCGCGATCGTGATGATCGGCATCATCGGTTTTCTGCTGGATCTCAGCCTCGCCCAGGCCACCAAACTCGTGCGCTACGCCGACTGACGTCGGCGCAGCCCAACCAGGAGTACAACCATGAGCAAGGGCTTCCTCGAAATCGAGAATCTGAGCCAACGCTTTCCGCAGCCCGACTCGGACGACCTGATGACGGTCTTCGAGGGGGTGGATCTGGATATTCAGAAAGGCGAGTTCGTCTGTCTGATCGGCCACTCCGGCTGCGGCAAGTCCACCATCCTCAACGTGCTCGCCGGCCTGGCCTCGCCCACCGACGGCAACGTGATCATGGACAACAAGGAGATCAAGGGTCCGAGCCTGGACCAGGGCGTGATCTTCCAGAACCACAGCCTGCTGCCCTGGCTGTCGGCGCGTGACAACGTGATGTTCGCGGTGCGCGCCCGCTGGCCCAACTGGAGCAAGCAGAAGCGTCTGGACCATGCCGAGAAGTATCTGAAGATGGTCGGGCTGGATCACGCGATGGACCGCAAGCCATCACAGCTCTCCGGCGGCATGCGCCAGCGCGTCGGCATCGCACGCGCCTTTGCGATCGAGCCGAAGCTGCTGCTGATGGACGAGCCGTTCGGGGCGCTGGATGCCCTGACCCGCGGCGTGATCCAGGAGGAGCTGCTGAAGATCTGGCAGGAGACCCACCAGACGGTATTCATGATCACGCATGACGTCGACGAGGCCATCCTGCTGGCCGACCGCGTGCTGCTGATGACCAACGGCCCGCACGCCAAGGTCGCGGAGTCGGTGAAGGTCGACATCCCGCGTCCCCGCGAACGCGCCACGCTCCACCAGCACGAGTCCTACTACAAGATCCGCAACCACCTGGTGGACTTCCTGGTGCACCGGGCGAAGGACATGTCCCTGGAGGCCCAGCAGGAAGCCGCGCAGGGCGCGGACCCGCGTCACAAGCCGCGTCACGTGAATCCCGCGAAACCCGCGGAATCCGCACCGGAACAGGAACGGCCCGCGATCCGGGCGGTTTGAACACCCTTATCCACTAACACGACCAAGAGGACTTACCCGATGAGTCTCAGCAAGACCGCCATGACCACCACCATCCTCGAGGCGAAGGAGAACCGCGACACCACCTGGGCCGCGATCGCCGAGGCCACCGGCCTGCACGAGGTTTATGTCACCTCCGCCTGCTATGGCATGAACCACCTCGAGGCGGACCAGGCCGAGAAACTGGCGAGCTTCCTCGGCCTCGGGCCCGAGGTTGCTCAGGCGCTGCAGGCCTTCCCGCACAAGCACTGGGACAAGACCATCCCGACGGACCCGGTGATCTACCGCTTCTACGAGGCGATCAACGTGTACGGCGACACCATGAAGGCGCTAATCCACGAGAAATTCGGCGACGGAATCATGAGCGCGATCGACTTCACCATGGACATCGACAAGGTCAAGGACCCGAAGGGCGACCGCGTGAAGATCACCTGGAACGGCAAGTTCCTGCCCTACAAGAGCTGGTAGGGCACCTGCACCAAGCCGCAAACGAAAAAAGGCCTGCATTAGCAGGCCTTTTTTCTGGGAATGTGGTGGAGCGGAGGACCACACCCGCCCGAAAACGATTAGTAGCAATTCGGCGCTAAGCGCCTGACCCGTCGGCGCTAAGCGCCTGACCCGCCAGTTTTTTCCCCTTTCCCCTTGTTTCATTCGGTCGCGTCTAGTAGCATCCAATTACACGCCCTTTGTTGGGTAGGTTGTGAGGTGCTACGTGCCAAAGAAAGCGAAGGAACTAAGCGCCACCGAAGTGCGGCGCCTGACCAACAAGCCGGGGCTGCATTCCGTGGGCGGCGTCTCCGGCCTGCTGTTGCAGGTCACGAAGTCCGGGGCCACGTCTTGGGTGCTGCGCTACTCCACCGGAGAGATGCGCCCCACCGCCAGCGGGAAACCGTATGCCGTCCGGCACGATATGGGCTTAGGCCCCTTTCCCGAGGTGACGCTTGCACAGGCGCGTGAGGCGGCGCGTGAGGCCAAGCAAAAGATTCGCGAGGGTATCGACCCGGTGGCCGAACGCAAGGCCGCCAGAGACGCCACACGGGCCGCACTGGCGAAGCGTAAGACATTCGAGCAGGCCGCCCGCGAATGCCACGCCGTGAAAGCGCACGACTTCCGCAACGAGAAACACCGGGCCGACTGGATTAGCAGCCTAGAGCGGTACACGTTCGAGAAGCTGGGCACCCTGCCGGTGGACGCTATCGAGCTTGCGCACGTTAAGGACGTGCTAGACCCCATTTGGCTGGAAAAGAGCGAGACCGCCAGCCGCCTACGCCAGCGCATTGAATCCGTGCTGACCTTCGCCAAGGTGTCCGGCTACCGGGAGGGCGAGAACCCCGCCCGGTGGGAAGGCAACCTTAAGGAGATCATGCCGCACGTATCGAAGAAGAAGCGCATACAGCACTACCCCGCCCTGCCCTGGCAGAACGTGCCCGACTTCATGGGCGAGCTACGCGAGCGCCCCGGCACCGGCGCCCGTGCGCTGGAGTTCCTGATTCTGACGGCTGCCCGCTCCGGTGAGGTGCGCAAGGCGACATGGGATGAAATCGACCTGAATGCTCGCGTCTGGACGATCCCCGCCGAACGGATGAAGGCAGGCAAGCCGCATCGTGTGCCCCTAAGCGATCAAGCGGTGGCCCTGTTGGAGTCTCTGCCGCGCATGGAGGGCGGGCGCCTGTTCACGTCTCCGCGTGGTGGCGAGCTTTCCGATATGAGCATTAGCGCCGTGTGCAAGCGCATGGGGCACGTTGAGCCCACCACGGGGCGCGTGGTGGTCCCGCATGGCTTCCGTTCATCGTTCAAGGATTGGGCGCGGTCCCGCACCGCCTACCCGGATGAAGTCTCGGAATTGGCCCTTGCCCATGTGAACAGTGACGCCACCCGAGCGGCCTATGCACGCGACGAACTGTTGCCGCAACGGGTGCGCCTGATGACCGATTGGGCGCGGTTCCTGAATGAACCCACCACCACGGGCGACGTGGTGCCGATGCGGGAGGCGGTGGAATGAGTGACGCCACCAGCCAAGCCCGCGCCGATCTGCGCGAGTTCTTGGGCCTTGTCGCCGCCGATCTTTCGGATACTGACATAGGCCCGGATGCGCGAGCGCAGAGGATGGCCGCGAAAGTCGAAAAGACCGAGGCCGGATTAGCGCCTTTGATCGTTCAGGCTCGAACGGACCGAGCCGCGTATGACGCGTGTTGTGCCCTATTGGATCATTTCATCCAAAACGACCAGCCGGTGCCCGACAACCTTTTGCTAATGGCCCGAGACGTAATGACCGGAAAGCAAAAGCGACCCACCAAGCGTGGACGCGACAGCATGAAACTATATGGACGCGATTCCGTAGTGGTGACAAGCGTTGCGATTGCGCGGCAACACGTGTCGGCCCTGTACGCACACGGGTACAACCAAAGAAACACCGCTTGTGCAATTGTTGCGGATGCCCTGGCGGAGCATGGCGTGATGCTTTCACCCGATGCTATTGAGTCCGTTTGGAAGTCCCGAACAGGGGGGAAGAAATAGGCGAAACGTTCCACTTATAGCCTAAACAAAAGCACCTGTAGAACTGCACCCGTTGTTACCAATCTCAACGGAGTGCAGACAATGACCCACCAAAAAACGACCCACCTGAGCGATAAGCAAATCGCTGAACTTTACAACGTCCACCCCAAGACGCCTTGGCGCTGGGCGCGTGAAGGAAAATTCCCGAAACCCGTAAAACTCACGACCGGCTGCACGCGGTGGCGCGTTGCCGACCTTCATGCGTGGGAAGCGGAACGGGAGGGCGGCGCCCATGCTTGATACGGAAGAAATTCTCAAATACGACCGCCGCCGTATCGCATTCCACGAAGCCGGGCACTTGGCCGTGCTCTTTGCGCTGGACGGTAATGGGTACATCCGCATTGATGACCCCGACACCCGCGATCCAATAAACCAAACGTGTTTTTCTGGAACGGTAAATGTGCTGGTTTCGTCGCCTTACACTCGCGCCGATATCTTTATCGGACTTGCTGGCAAGGTTGCCGAGATGATGGAGATGGACGGCCCGGAGAATTTTGACCAGTACTCGTTCAAGGACGATATCGACACAGGCTCTATCGAGCTGTCGGATACCGATGCGGCATTTATCGAAGGCTTTACCGACGAAGATGTGGAAGCTGTTCACAATCTTCTGCTCGAACATTGGCGGGAGGTGAGGCACTACGCGACAAGCGAGATCGGGAAGTTCGACCTGATGGAACAGGGAGGGGCTTACGATGCTTGAGCCAAAAGAAAACCCCGCCCCGGAGGCAACCGGGGACGGGGCAGAGATGAGCGGGGGGATGCTCGGGGTTGATTGTAGCACCCGCTTGGCCGAAGCCCTAGAGCTTGCCGATCTTGGCGTGCCCGTGTTCCCGGTGCGGATCACGACACCCGATGAAAACGGCAAAAGGGCAAAGATTCCCACCACGTCGCATGGCCTAAACGACGCCACCATGGACGCCGACACGATCCGGCAATGGTGGAACCGCAACCCGCGCGCCGCCATTGGCGTGCCTACGGGCAAAGTGTCCGGAATTGATGCTTTGGACGTTGATCCCGAGGGCGAAACCTGGGCAGCGGACAATACCGAAGTTTTGATGAATGCTGGTCGTATTCATCATACGGAGCGAGGCAAGCATTACCTATACCAGCACTTTGAAGGCTGCCGAAATTCAAGCGGCAAGATCGCGCCCGGTATCGACGTGCGAGGAGAAGGCGGTTTTATTGTCTGGTGGCCCGCAGAAGGGCGTGAGAGCTTCGGAGAGCTTGAAGAAATCGGCCCCGCACCTGACACCCTCAAGACCACAATTCTAGGCGCACAGGGCAGTACAAAAAGCACCACGACCGACGCGAAGCCCGGAAGCATTATCGACGGGCAGCGAAACGACACGCTTGCACGCGAGGCCGGATGGATGCGCCACCACGGCTACAGCGGCGAAGCAATCGACGCCGCTTTGCAGGTGATGAACCGCGACCGCTGCGCCCCGGCGCTGGATGCTGCCGAAGTGTCCAAGATCGCATACGGCATGGAACGGTACGACCCCACCGCCGATGCGTTCGACGCACCCGACCCGGTGGCCCCGTTCGACATGGACGCCGCTCGCGTAGGCGAACTGCTGGACCGCGAACCGCCCGAGCGCGAATGGCTGGTAACGGACCGCGTGCCGCTTGGCGTGGTGGGCCTGCTGGCCGCAGCGGGCGGTACGGGCAAGAGCATGGCGACCCTGCAACTCGCGGTGTCTGTCTGTACGGGCGTGCCCTGGCTGCAAATGCCGATGGGCGAACCTGGCCCCGTGCTGATATTCAGCGCAGAAGATGATCGGGACGAAGTGCACCGCCGCCTAGCCCGCGTGGTGGGCATGTACCGGGACAACGTGACCGGATACGGCCTGCTAGACCACGACGCCTGGAACCAACACGACGAAAGCATCCGTCGTGGTCTGTTTGTGTTCGACCGGGTAGGCGAGAACAACCAACTCACGCGGAAGGTGCACGGCACCACGGAGCGCACCGAGTTTGCGGAGCGCGTGATCCGTACCGCCCACCAGGCACCCGAAGCCCCGCGCCTGATCGTGTTGGACCCGCTGAGCCGGTTTGATGGTGGGGAGCCTAACGACAACGCGGACGGCACCCGACTAGTGGAGGCTGCCGAGCAAATCCGCAAACAGACCGGCGCGACCGTCCTGCTACCCCACCACGTTGCGAAGGCCAGCATGAAAGACAGCGAGGCAGGGCAGGAGGCGGTACGCGGCGCTTCCGGGCTGGTAGACGGTGCGCGCTGGGTTGGCCTCCTGCAAACGATGGGCAGCGATACAGCGAAGCACTACGGGATCGAAGAAACCGAGGCCGGGCGCTATGTGCGTTTCAGCACGCCGAAGGCCAACTATTCCGCCCCGTGGGGTGCCTTGTGGTTGGAACGTCAGGCCGGCGGCGTGATGGTGCCCGCCGAACTGAAGCCCACCAAGGCTACCAACCGAGAACGGAAGGCCGATGCCGAGTATCACGAGCTGATGCGCCGGATCGCCAAGCTAATCGAGGACAAAGGGCCGATGCCGAAACGCCGCATTGCGGACGATTGGGGCGGCACGACCAACACCCTGAAGGCCGGGGAGAAGAAGGTACGCGGCACGATCCAGCGCGCCATTGAGGAAGGCCACCTAGTGAACCGCGTAGAGGACGGCGCAAACCTTGTGGGGCTGCCGGAAACCGCTCCGCAAGAGGCGGCGGCATGAACGGGCAAGCGGGCGGGCAGCGGGCAAACGGGCAAACGGGCAAACGGGCAACGGGCAAATTGCCCGCCAAAACTGCCCGCCCGTGGTTTTTGGCGTCATGGCGCCGTTTCCCGAGGGCAGCGGGCAAAACCTTATTTTGCCCGTGGGTACGCCACAACCCGCGCCACACAAGGGCGGGCAACGGGCAGCGGGCAACCCCCTACGGGGGAACGGGCAGTTTTGCCCGCCCCCTTGGGTGGCGGCGAAAGAGCCGCCGCAACCGGACAGAAACAGACGAACAGGAGCAAGGCATGAACAACCACACGCAACAGACCATCGGCCCCGGCGTAATCGTTGGGGAGTACCGGGACCGGATTCCGGCGCACTGGCCCGCCATTGATGTAGAGCCATTGGGCGGCAAGCGCACCCGTGTCTCTGTACTGCCCCCGGAAGGCGAGGCGCTCACCCTGGCGATGCTTGCGCCCGTACTGGACGCGATAGCGGTTCGAGCGGATGAAGTCATGGTGACGATGGAGGGCGGAGGGGATCGCGTTTCGATTGTGGTCCCGAGTGCCTACGCGCCCCGATTGGCGCAACGACTTTGGCGCCTATGCGGATAGACGACCAACCGCCCCCGGTGGAGTAGCCCTGCATAAATCGGGGGCTTTCCGAACCGGGGGAGGGTCTGAACACGAAAAAACCGAGTTCGATTCCCAATTGCTCCGCCCCGCTCCATTGTGCTGCTGTGCTATGCCGGTACAATTGTAGCCGTACCCAACAAACTACCCCACTACTACGGGCAAGATGGACACAAGACAGGCAGAAACCCCCTCGCGTTATTCGTCCGGCTGGATCGACAAACTGGACGGACGCACCCGCTTGGCCCAAGCCGCCCGCGAACGCCTGGACGCTTTGCAGGCCGATCTAGGGGGCGCCGATGCCTTGAGCTATCAACGGCAAAGTATCTGTAAGCGCGTTGTGTGGTTGGAGGTTCAGATTGAGCAAAGAGAGGCCGCGCTTGCCCGTGGCGAGGAAATCGACGAAGCCCGCCATGCGAACAATATCAACACGCTGACGGGTCTACTTAAAGCTATTGGGCTAGATCGGAAAGCCCGCGACGTTCCCAGCCTTTCCGAATACCTGCAACAGAGAGGCACGGCGCAATGATGACCCGCTGCGCCACCTGCCGACACAATCCGGGCGCGGGTGCTATGTGCCCCCGTGCGCACCGTCACGCCACGGCGCACCCCAAGCGGTGCACCCGCTACAACCCGGCCCCGGACGCTAAACACGTCGCCACCCTTCGCCGTCTCGCGTTGGACGAACTACACGCCGGGAACCTAGCGCGATATGCAGCCCTGCTGAACGTGGCGCACGACGCGGCAGAGCAGGTGCGGAAGTGAACATTATCGAGTTCATGCAGGCACCCGACCTGATGGGCGATACCTTCACGGGTGATAGCTGGGAACCGTGGCGCGCGGTCCTGTCAGGGGCGTTTGGCGTGCCGATGGATGGGGACCGGCTGGAACACTTCAACAAGCTGGCCGGTGGACGCGAGCCGCCCGCCAATCGTGTGCGCGAACTCTACGTGATCGCAGGCAGGCGCAGCGCCAAGACCCACAACGCCGCCGCCGCTGCGGTATACCTGGGGACCGTGGGCGCGGAACTAACCGGCCTGCTAGAGCGTTTGAGTCCTGGCGAGCGTGGCGTGATCGCACTACTTGCGGTGGACCGCCAACAGGCGAAAGTCGCGATGGGCTATATCCAGGCGATGCTAGAAGGTTCACCGGTGCTGTCACAGCTTGTGGAGCGGTCCGGCGCGGAGTCTATCGACCTGACCAACAAGGTCAGTATTGAGGTTCACACCAACAGCTTCCGTGCGATCCGGGGGCGGGCGTTGCTGTGTGTTTTGATGGACGAACTCGCGTTCTATCGAGCGGACAACAGCGCCTCGCCAGACGTTGAAGTCTACCGCGCAGCCGTCCCCGGCCTCGCGACCACGGGCGGCATGGTGATCGGATTCAGTAGCCCGTATGCCCGCCGTGGCCTGCTGTATGACAAGTGGCGGAAACACTACGGCAAGCCTGGCGATGTACTGGTGGTCCAGGGCGGCACGCTCGACTTCAACCCCACCCTAGACCGGCGCGTGATTGATGACGCGCTAGAGGATGACCCGGAAGCCGCCAAGGCGGAATGGCTCGGGCGCTTTCGGGAGGATGTCGAGGCGTTCGTTAGTCGGGCGGTGGTGGACGCGGCTACCCGCCCCGGTCCGCTCGAAGTCCCCTATGACCGCGCCCGCCAGTATCAGGCGTTCGTTGATCCGGCGGGCGGTGGACGTGATGAGTTCACGGCCAGTATTGGGCATCGGGAAGGCGAGCGCATGGTGATTGACGTGCTGCGTGCGCGTACTGGCACCCCGGCCACCATCGTTGCGGAGTACGCCGACCTGCTGAAGTCCTACGGCATTCGGCAGGCGACGTCGGATCGGTACGCCGGATCATGGCCTGCTGACGAATTCGCAAAACACGGGATCAAGATTGAACAGTCGGCCAAGCCGAAAAGCGACCTTTATCGGGATGCGCTGGCCGCGTTCAACAGCGAGCGCGTGGAGATTCCACCGGATGACCGGCTTGTCACCCAGCTTATTAGCCTTGAGCGGCGCACCAGCCGCTCGGGTAAGGATTCAATCGACCACCCGCCCGGTGGCCATGACGACCGCGCCAATGCGGTTGCGGGCCTAGTGGCGGCAAACACACGCGAACCCGGCGCGGGAATCCGGGCACTTTGTACCTGGTAGACGACGCAAACAGCGAGGAAACAGCGATGCGAGCAATGCGATACGACGACCCCAACACGAACCCGGCGATGCGCCTGGATACGGCCTCGAAACCGGCCCGCCCGGTGCGGGAGTTCTGGTCTGCTGACCTTGAGCCTAAGAAGGCCACCACGGCGAAGCACAAGGCCGACAGTGCCCCGAAATCCAAGACGGACACGCAACCCCGGATGACGGAGGAACAGGCCCGTCATGAACGCCAGAAGGCCCGCCGCGATGCGGCGCTGTCCGAGATCAAAGGCCTACACAAGCGCCGTGAAAAGGGCACCTATCAGAAGGGGGCCAAGTGATGGGCAAGAACGTAGACAAGCTGCAAAACGAGATTGCCGAGGCGCTGAAGCTGAACGAACAGCACGCCGACGCCGCCGATGATGCTGCCGCCAAGTATCAGGAGGCGGTGGCCGGTGGTGATGTCGTGGGTGCCGCGCAATCGTGGGAACAGGAGCGGCAGGAGCAGGACCGGCTTGCCCGGAGCTATGCGGACCGAGTAACTGCCCTCAAGGCCAAGATGCCCGAGGCCGAATCCAAGGATGCGGCACCGGCGTACCGGCAAGCCGTGAAGGATGCCGAGGCGGCAGTGCAGGCAGAGGCTGATGCCCATACGGAGTTCACCGCCCTGGTGGAGCAACTGGCCGAACTGCGCAAGCGTCTGGACGATGTACATGCCGAAGCCGGGCGCACGATGCGTGCCGCGTTCATGGCGGCTGACTCTGCCCACAAGGAACGCCCGGACCTACGGCGCTCGAACATGAGCCTAACCGGCGGCGCGGACCGTCTGCTAAGTCTGGCTCGCGAACTGGCGAACGTCTCGAACGATCAGTCGAGGCAGGTTTTCAACACGGACCAGCAACGGCGCAAGGCCGCGTAGATTCGCTGAAGGGGAGGCACGGGCGAGGCGCGTCACTCACGCCGCCCGTACCGCGTCCAGGGCCGCCCGTCCCTGTTCCCTGATACGGGTAGCCCCGGCCATCGTGCCGGGGTTTTTTGTGTCTGCCCCTGTCTCGCCGTTGTTGGGTACATGATGGGGCAAAAGAAAAAGGCGCCCGTAGGCGCCTGATTCTAAAGGGATATTGGTGGAGCGGAGGAGGATCGAACTCCCGACCTTCGCATTGCGAACGCGACGCTCTCCCAGCTGAGCTACCGCCCCAATCAAGGCGCGCATTCTAGCAACTCCCGACGAGCGCGGGAAGAGACAGACGCGTGATCGCTGCCGGGCGCCCTTGCCCGGGCTGACCAAGCGACGTTACTAATCCCATCCCGCGTTTCTGCACGGGCCCGGAATCGGGTGGAAAACGCGATGCCTAGCACCTTTTTCAGCCGTTGCGCGACCACAGGTGCCATTTTCGTGGTGCAGGTCACGTCAAACACGCTTAGACTTGATCTAGTCTTAACGTATGTTAGAAGTACGTCGGAAATCCGTCGTAGCTACCGTCTCTTCAAGGAGGCGTCTCTGCCGCATGGTCTGCCGAGATATTCACAATTTTCATTTGCAGTCAGATCCCGCATGAGTCTCTCTGTCCGCATATTGGGCGCTAGTGGCGGCATCGGCCCCAACCGTCGCACGACATCGATTCTGATCGACGAAGATATCCTGATCGACGCCGGCAGTGGGGTCGGCGACCTGACCTTGGACGAATTACAAAAAATCCGTCACGTATTTCTGACCCATTCGCACCTCGACCACATCGGTTTTCTGCCGATGCTCGCGGACATGGTGTATTCACCGAATGCGCCCCCCATCCAGATCCACGCGCTGCCGGCCACCCTGAAGGCCCTGCGCGAGCATGTGTTCAACTGGGTCATCTGGCCCGACTTCACCTGTCTCCCGTCCCCCGAGCAACCACTGCTGCAGTTTCGACCGATCCGGCCCGATCAGCAGGTGTCCATCGGATTGCGCGAGGTTCATACCCTGCCCGCCTTGCACACGGTGCCCGCCATTGGCTATGGCGTGATGCACAACGACGGTGTGGGCTTTGCCTTCACCGGGGACACTTCGTCGTCCGAGGCCCTGTGGGAGGCCTTGAACGCGCTGCCCTATCTGGATCTGCTGATGATCGAGTCAGGGCTGCCGGACGAAATGGACGGCATGGCCGATCTCGCCAAGCATTACACCCCGCACCGCCTCGCGGATGACCTGGATGCGCTCCACCACCAGCCACGGATCGCCATCACGCACCTGAAACCCGGGCACGAACGGGCCATCCGCCAGCAACTCCAGCAGTCGCGGCATGCCAGCCGTATGGTCCTGCTCGAGGGCTCCGAGCGGTTCGAACTGCACGCCCAGAACAGGGCTCTCAAGGCCGGGTAGGGCCTCAGGCTCGACGCATTCCTGCATCGGGCCGCTCCCCCCGCCGTCACACAGCTGTAACATCCCTGTTATCTAATGCAGGGCATCCTGAACTCGGGAATGGGTCATGGCTGTGAAGATTCTGCTGGTCGAGGATGACACCGCAATCCGCGAAATGCTCCAGCTGCCGCTGCACAAGGCCGGATACGCGGTGCGAGAGGCTGGCGATGTTCGCGCTGCCAAAGGCCTGCTGCTGGAAGACCCACCCGATCTGATCCTGCTCGACTGGATGCTGCCGGATACCAGCGGCCTCGACTGGGCGCGCACGCTGAAGGCCAGCCCGATCACCAAGGACATCCCGATCATTATGCTGACTGCCCGCGGCGAAGAAGAAGACCGCGTCCGCGGGCTGGACGTGGGTACCGACGACTACGTGACCAAACCGTTCTCGCCGCGCGAACTGGTTGCCCGCATCAAGGCGGTACTGCGGCGTACCGCCCCGATCACCAGCGAAGAACCAGTGGAGGTCGAGGGTCTGCGCCTGGACCCGGTCTCGCACCGCGTGAGCGGCCACGGAGAGGCGCTATCGATGGGCCCGACCGAATACAACCTCCTGCACTTCTTCATGACCCACCAGGACCGCGTATTCACCCGCGGCCAGCTGCTCGACCAGGTATGGGGCACCAATGTGTACGTCGAGGAACGCACCGTGGATGTACACATCCGGCGCCTGCGCAAGGCACTGGCGCTGACCGGGCACGACCACCTCGTGCAAACCGTACGCGGATCGGGGTACCGTTTCTCCCAGACTCCCTGATCGCGGCCGACACCGCGACCTCCAATCACCCCACTCGGTCGTCCGATGCAATCACGCAACCCCTGGCCCGGCGTCATCGCGGGCACCCTGCTGGTCGGTGTCCCGATCGCGCTGCTCGGCTGGAGCATGGGGCAATTCTGGGCCACGATTGCGTTCCTGCTGGGAGCGGCCCTGTTCTGGAACCTGTCGCATCTGTTGCTGCTGGAGCGCTGGCTGCGCCAGGGCGGGCGCAGCGAACCACCGGACGTGCGTGGGCTGTGGGGGCTGGCCTTCGATCATCTCTACCGCCGCCGCCGGCGCCACGAACATCGTGTGCACCGGCTGCGCCAGTACCTCGAGCGCTATCGCGACTCGGCCCGGGCGATGCCGGACGCGGTCGTGGTTCTGAATGACGATCTGCGCATCGAATGGCTGAACGAGATGGCCACGCAACTGCTGGGGCTGAACTGGCCGGACGACGAGGGCCAGCGCATCACCCACCTGCTGCGCAACCCGGCATTCATCGCATTCATGGAGAGCGCGCGCACCACACCGGGCAGCGTGACCACGGCCTCCCCGCTCCACGACGACCAGCAGCTGGAGTTCCGTCTGGTGCCCTATGGCGATGCGCAATTCCTGCTGCTGGCGCGGGACACCACGCATCTGCACCGACTGGAAGTGATGCGGCGCGACTTCATTGCGAACGTCTCGCACGAATTGCGCACGCCGCTGACCGTGCTCTACGGCGTTGTCGAGACGCTGGAGGACGAACTGGCCGATCAGCCCGACAAGGCCAGGTCGGTGAAACTGCTGCGGGAGCAGTCCGAACGCATGAAGCTGCTGGTCGACGACCTGCTGACCCTCTCCCGCCTGGAAACCGGCAGCCCGAAGGGCCCGCCACAATGGGTCGATGTCGGCGCCATGCTGGAAACGCTGAAAGATGAGGCCGAACTGCTCTCCGGCGACCAGCACCACCGGATCGAGATCCACGCCCGGGCCGGGCTCGAATTGCGAGGCGCCGAGAACGAACTGCGCTCGGCCTTCGCCAACCTGCTGTTCAATGCGGTCAAGTACACCCCGGCCGGGACCCGCATCGAGCTCCGCTGGCAATCCGACGCGGACGGGGCTCGCCTGAGCGTGATCGACGAGGGCCCGGGGATTGCCCGCCACCACCTCCACCGCCTGACCGAACGCTTCTACCGCGTAGATGCCGGCCGCGACCAGCGCCGCGGCGGGACCGGGCTCGGACTGGCCATCGTCAAGCATGTACTCGCGCGCCACGGCGGACATCTGGAGATCGACAGCCAGGTCGGTCGCGGCACGCGCTTCACCTGCCTGTTCCCGCTGTCGATTACCCGCATCGAACCCACCGAGTCCGCCAAAAACTGACGCCATGCGATGTCACACGGCTGTCACACACCCGTCACAGGAGCGTCAACCCGGCTGCGCATAATTCCCCACCAAGGTCGCTTGAAGCGTCCTTGCAAGAATTCCATTCAAGGGGAGATTCCCATGTTGTTGAAGCGCAGCCTTCTGGCCCTGGCCACCGCCACTGCAATGGCCATTACGCCGTTTACCGCCTCTGCCGAAGTCGATGCCGACATCCCGGCCTATGAGGCGGTCTCCGGGATTTCCGGCAACCTGTCGAGCATCGGCTCCGACACCCTGAACAATCTGATGACGCTGTGGGCCGAGGAGTTCCAGAACTTCTACCCGAACGTCAACGTCCAGATTCAGGGCGCCGGCACCTCCACCGCGCCGCCGGCCCTGACCGAAGGCACCGCCGACTTCGGCCCGATGTCGCGCATGCCGCGCGACAGCGAGCACGCCGAGTTCGAAGAGCGCCACGGCTACGAAATGACCGCCGTCCCGGTCGCGATCGACACCATCGCGGTGTACGTAAACCGCGACAACCCGATCGAGGGCCTCACCATCGAACAGGTCGATTCGATCTTCTCGTCCACCCGCCGCTGCGGTGGGGCCGAGGACATCACCCGCTGGGGTCAAGTCGGCCTGGATGGTTCCTGGGAAAGCCGCGACATTACGCTCTACAGCCGTAACGCGGTCTCCGGCACCTATGGCTTCTTCCGCCAGCACGCCCTGTGCGACGGTGACTTCAAGGATTCGGTCAACGAACAGCCCGGCTCCGCCTCCGTGGTCCAGGGCGTTTCCGAGTCGCTGAACGGCATTGGCTACTCCGGCATCGGCTACATGACCTCGGGCGTGCGCGCTGTCCCGCTGGGCGAGAATGAGGGCGAGTACTACGAGCCGACTGCGGACAACGCCTCCTCCGGCGACTACCCGCTGGCCCGCTTCCTGTACGTGATGGTCAACAAGCACCCGGAAGACGGTCTGACCCCGCGCGCGGCCGAGTTCCTGAAGATGGTGCTGTCGAAGGAAGGCCAGGAAGTCGTGGTGCGTGACGGGTTCATCCCGCTGCCGGCCGCCGTGGCCGAACGCGAGCGCAAGAACCTCGGTCTGGAATAACCCAGGCCTCGCGCCGGCCATCTCCGGATGGCCCGAACCGGGTCCCTCGCGGGGCCCGGTTTTTTTGTGCCCGCCTCTTGCTGCCCGCCCGATCGACCCGCAATACAGCGTTCAACGGTCCGTCACATGGCTGTCACGTTTCTGTCATGAAGCGGCCGTAGCATGCCGGCCAGTTGCACCCTACACCCGCCGCATCAGGGGACCCTGAATGTCCAGCCTCTCCGCCACCTCGACGCTCGGCCGCTTCCAGCGCTGGCGTCGCACCAAGGACCGCACCGCCCGTTACACCATCGGCTTTTTCGGTGTGGCCGTGATTGGTGCTCTGACCCTGATGTTTGTCTACCTGGCCAGCGAAACGCTGCCCATGTTTCAGGGGGCCACCCTGGAGCCGCGCACGGAATACGCGGCCCCCGGCGGCGCCGATACCCAGACCATCCACCTGGCGGTGAACCGCCATCGCGAGATGGCGGTGCGCCTGACCGAAGACCGACGCGCCCTCTTCTTCCGCCCCTACAGCGGCGACATCGTGAAAGAAGAGTCGCTACCGATCCCGGAGGATGTGCAGGTCACCAGTTTCAGCGCGGCCGAGCCGCGCACGCGCCTGGTGGCCGCGGGCCTGGACAACGGGCAGGTACTGGCCATCGAGTACGAATACAACGAGCGTTTCAGTCCCGAAGGCCGTCTGTACGACCCGGGCCTGGTGTACCCCCTGGGGGACGAAGACTCCGCGCTGTTGGACGTGGACGACGACGGCCGCGCGATCTCAGTGGTTGGGATACAGCGCGGCTCCAGCGGCATCCGCGTCGCAGCCGCAACGGAAGACGGCAATCTCGTTCTCGTTCGCTTCGAGGAACGCACCTCGATGATGACCGGCGAGACCGAGGTCAGACGGTCGGCCTACGACCTGCCCTCGCTCCCGGATGGCGCCACGCCGACTCGCATTCTGCTGGATATCACCGGCCGTCACATGCTGGTCGGCGACGACCAGGGGCAGTTGCATTTCTTCGACATCAACAACCCCTCACGCGCCAGCCTGGTCGACAGCAAGCGCGTGATCCGCGGCGATGATGCCGAGGTGACCTCGCTGGAGTATCTGCTGGGCACGGTCTCCATCATCGTCGGGGGCTCCGACGGCACGGTCTCCCAGTACATGCTGGTACGCGACGACGACAACGTGAACCGCATCACCCGGGTGCGCGACTTTCCCTCGCACGCCGGCGCGATCCGCAACACCCAGCCGGAATACATCCGCAAGGGCTTCCTGACCGCCGACGATCAGGGCGAGGTCAAGATCCACTACTCCACCTCACAGCGGACCCTGATCGAACGCCAGATCACCGACCAGCCACTGCATCGGGTGTATGTCGACCCGCGCAACCGCCTGCTGATCGGCATCGACGATCACGAGACCTGGCATCTGCAGGATCTGTCCAATCCGCACCCGGAGGTCTCCTTCCACGTGCTGTGGCAGAAGGTCTGGTACGAGGGCCGGTCTGGGGGTGACTATGTCTGGCAGTCGTCCTCGGCGACCGACGAGTTCGAGCCAAAATTCTCGCTGGTGCCGCTGACCATCGGCACCATCAAGGCCGCCTTCTACGCAATGCTGTTCGCCACCCCGCTGGCGATCATGGGGGCGATCTACAGTGCCTATTTCATGTCGCGGCGCATGCGCAGCATCACCAAGCCCTCGATCGAGCTGATGGAGGCGCTGCCGACTGTCATCCTCGGCTTCCTCGCCGGGCTGTGGCTGGCCCCCTTCATCGAGGCCAACCTGCCGGCGATCGCCAGCATCCTGATCCTGATGCCGCTGGGTATGCTGGTCGCCGCGTTCCTGTGGACACGGGCGCTGCCGGAGAACCTGCGCAATCTCGTACCCGCTGGCTGGGAGGCCGCGATCCTGATCCCCGTGATTCTGGCCATCGGCTGGTTCTCCGTGTCCATGAGCCCGCTGATCGAGATCTGGATGTTCGATGGCGATGCCCGCCAATGGCTGACCAACCAGGGCATCACCTACGACCAGCGCAATGCGCTCGTGATCGGCATCGCGATGGGCTTCGCGGTCATCCCGACCATCTACTCGATCTCGGAGGACGCGGTCTTCAACGTGCCCAAGCACCTGACCCAGGGCTCGCTGGCCCTAGGCGCCACCCCGTGGCAGACGGTGGTGCGCGTAGTGCTGCTGACCGCCAGCCCCGGGATTTTCTCGGCGGTGATGATCGGCTTCGGCCGCGCGGTGGGCGAGACCATGATTGTACTGATGGCGACCGGCAACTCACCGGTAGTCAACTTCAACATTTTCGAGGGCATGCGCACGCTCTCCGCGAACATCGCGGTGGAGATGCCTGAGGCCGCCGTCGGCAGCACCCACTTCCGCATCCTGTTCCTGGCCGCCCTGGTCCTGTTCGCGCTGACCTTTGCGGTAAACACGGTCGCCGAGATCGTGCGCCAGCGCCTGCGCCAGAAATACAGCTCCCTTTGAGGCATAAGCGATGAATCGTTGGTTCAAAACCGGCACCCCCTGGATCTGGCTGAATGCCGGAGCAGTCGCTGCCTCGCTGGTGATGGTCTTCGGCCTGATTCTGATGATCGCCGTGAACGGCCTGTCCTTCTTCTGGCCCTCGGAGGTCATCGAGTTCGAATACCAGACGGAGCAGGACTCCGAACCCCGGCGCGTCATGGGTGAGCTGCAACGCTCGGAGACCATGACCGCCCAGGCCATGCGCGACGCTGGATTCACCGTGCCGGAAGGGCAGGACATCGTCGTCCGCCACCTGATCAAGCGCGGCAATCGCGACCTCGACAGCCGCGACTTCCAGTGGTACCTGGACGACTTCATGTCCGAATGGGAACGCCCGCGCGACGTGGTGGTGCTGGAGCGTCTGCAATGGGGCGATTTCTACGGCTACCTCCGCGAATATCAGGAAGACGGCGAAACCGTCGCCGAGGGGGAACAGGCGCGCACCGCGTTCGAGGAACGCATGCCGCAGACCCGCGAACTGGTCCAGCAGATCGAACGCATCGAGCGCATCGAGATCGGCCGGGTCAACTTCGACCTCGAGCGCCTGCGCATCGCCCAGCGCGGTGTCGAGCGGGCCGACGAACTGTCGCTGGAAGAACGCGGCCAGCGCCAGGAAGAGCTGGACGCCGAACGCGCGGAGCTGGACGCGCGCTACGCCGAGCTGGAGGCCGAGCGCAACGCCCTGCGTGACGAACTGGGCCGCTTTGCGATCGTGCTGGAAACCGCCGACGGGCAAGAGGCGACGATCCCGCTCTCGCGCATCGTGAACGCCTGGTGGCCAAACGACATGAGCGTGCCGGCCAAGCTGCGCCACTATGTCGTCGCCTTCTGGGACTTCATGACCGGGTACCCGCGCGAGGCGAACACCGAGGGCGGCATCCTGCCGGCGATCTTCGGCACCGTGCTGATGGTCATTCTGATGTCCATCGTGGTGACCCCGTTCGGCGTGCTCGCTGCGATCTACCTGCGCGAATACGCCAAGCAGGGCCCGCTGGTGCGCACGATCCGTATCTCGGTCAACAATCTCGCCGGCGTGCCGTCGATCGTATTCGGGGTGTTCGGTCTGGGTTTCTTCGTCTACCTGATTGGCGGCAACATCGACCAGATCTTCTTCCGTGATGCCCTGCCCTCGCCGACCTTCGGGTCGCCCGCGATCATCTGGGCCTCGTTGACGCTCGCGCTACTGACCCTGCCGGTGGTGATCGTCTCCACCGAGGAAGGCCTGACCCGCATCGGGGCCAGTATCCGCCACGGCTCGCTGGCGCTGGGCGCGACCAAGGCCGAGACCCTGTGGCGCCTGATCGTGCCACTGTCGGCGCCGGCGATGATGACCGGGCTGATCCTCGCGGTCGCTCGGGCGGCCGGCGAAGTGGCCCCCCTGATGCTGGTGGGCGTGGTCAAGCTCGCCCCGACCCTGCCGCTGGATGGCAACTTCCCCTATCTGCATCTGGACCGCGCGTTCATGCACCTGGGCTTCCATATCTTCGACGTCGGCTTCCAGAGCCCGAACGTCGAGGCTGGCCGCCCGCTGGTCTACGCGACCGCCCTGGTGCTGGTGATGCTGATCATCGTGCTCAACCTGACCGCGATCTCGATCCGCAACTACCTGCGCGAGAAGTACCGCGCCGACAGTGACTGAGACACGACATGCATAACCTCTCTCGCACACATCGTCATTGCGAGGCCCCCAAGGGGCCGCGGCAATCGCCCGACGCGGCCCCGGACATCCGCCGGACCCAGCCCCCGAGCCTGCCACGGAGATCGCCACGCGCCTGCGGCGCTCGCGAGGACGGGATGCGTCGAACCCTGTTCCCCATGGAGTACCCGAAATGAGTGACACCGCTACCCACGCCGTCAGCGTGACGCAAGGCGACCGACCCGACCGCGGCCTGCGGCTCTCCAGCGAGGAGATCTGTCTGACCGCCGAGGACCTGAAGCTGTTCTACGGCGAGGATCAGGCCCTGAAGGGCATCGACATCCAGATCCCGAAGAACCGGATCACGGCGTTCATCGGCCCCTCCGGCTGCGGGAAATCGACGTTCCTGCGCTGCTTCAACCGCATGAACGACCTGATCGATGCCGCCCACATCGAGGGGACGATCCGGCTCGACGGCGACGACATCTACGACAAGACCGTGGACGTGCCGGAGCTGCGCCGCCGCGTCGGCATGGTGTTCCAGAAGCCGAATCCGTTCCCGAAGTCCATCTACGAGAATGTCGCCTACGGCCTGCGCCTGCAGGGCGTGAAGAATCGCCGACGTCTGGACGAGGTGGTAGAAAAGTCACTGAAGCGTGCCGCGCTGTGGGACGAGGTCAAGGACCGCCTGCACGAGAACGCCTTCGGCCTGTCCGGCGGCCAGCAGCAGCGCCTGGTGATCGCCCGCGCGATCGCGATCGACCCCGAGGTCCTGTTGCTGGACGAGCCCTGCTCCGCGCTGGACCCGCTGGCCACGCTGAAGATCGAGGAGCTGATGATCGAACTGAAGAAGGACTACACGCTGGTCATCGTCACCCACAACATGCAGCAGGCCGCGCGCGTGTCCGACTACACCGCCTTCATGTACATGGGCGAGCTGATCGAATACGCCGACACCGACACCCTGTTCACCTCGCCTGCCAAGAAGCAGACCGAGGACTACATCACCGGCCGCTTCGGTTAGGCCATTTCGGATCAGGAGTCCGGATCATGGACAAGAGCTTTTTCAAACAGCACATCTCCCAGCAGTTCAATGCCGAGCTGGAGGACATCATCAAGAAGGTGATGACCATGGGAGGCCTGGTCGAGCAACAGCTCGGCGATGCGGTAACCGCGATGGTCGAGGGCGACACCGCGCTGGCGGAAACCGTGATGACCTCCGACTACAAGGTCAACGCGCTCGAGGTCGAGATCGACGAGGAATGCACCCACATCCTCGCCCGTCGCCAGCCCACGGCCTCCGACCTGCGTCTGGTGATCGCGGTGATCAAGACCATCACCGACCTGGAACGCATGGGCGACGAGGCCGAGCGTGTGGGCCGTATGGGTCTGCAACTGCTGGATTCCGATCGCCGCGAGGCACCGATGGACGAGATCGCGAAGATGGGCCAACTCGTGCGCGAGATGACGCGCGGCGTGCTCGATGCCTTCGCACGCATGGACACCGAGCAGGCGGTGCGAGTCGCACAGCAGGACATCCAGATCGACAGCCTCTACGAGGCCATCACGCACAAGCTGATGAAACAGATGACTGCCTCCCCCGATGCGGTGCCCCGCCTGATGGACATCGTCTGGGCGACCCGCTCGCTGGAGCGGATCGGCGATCGCGCGCGCAACATCTGCGAGTACGTGGTGTATTTCGTAAAGGGCAAGAACGTCCGCCACACCAGTTACGACCAGATGGCAGCCGAAGCCACGGGGGATCGTCACTAGGAGGCGACAAACCCGGCCGAGTAGACAACCACCCGGCGATCAGGCTCAAAATAGGGCTCAGCACATTCATGCCCGGACCCTGCGACCCGATGCCGCGTTTCATCTCGACGTTGTTTGCCCTGGCCGGCCTGACCCTGTTCGCGGCGGTTGGAGGCGTGTGGGGGGCGGATGACGTCGAAGAGGCCGCACCCTCTTTCGAGGTGAAGGCACTGTTCGAGAAGGACGAACTCCCCGATGGCGTCGCATTCGAGATTGTCGAGAATGACCGCGCGGCCCTGAGCGCGCTGCTGCCCGAGATCCAAGCGAATATCCGAGTGCTGCGCCAGCGCGCTCCGGACCTGCCGATCGCGGTCGTCACCCACGGGGCGGAGCAGTTCACCCTCACCCGTGCCCAGGCCGCGGCACATGGCTCGCTCCACGCCGAGATCGAGTCACTGGTGATGGATGACGGCGTCAACGTCGTGGTCTGCGGGACCTTTGCCGGCTGGCGCGATCTCGAGTCCGATGCCTTCCTCGAACATGTCGAGGTGGCCACTGCCGCACCGGATCGACTGGAGGACCTGAAGGCAGCAGGCTACACCGTGATTCGCCTGCGACCGTCCCTGCTGGATGCCCCGGCGGAAGACCCGTGGGAGTTCGACTTCGGCCAGCCGTGACGTGCCACGCCCGATGCGGGCTCTGTCACCCGCCGGGGGGCTTGTGGCATCCTTTCGCGCATGCGATTTCTGATCCGATGGTTTTTCCGCGGCGTACGCCTGATCCTCACCCCGTTCATGCTGATTGGCGAGCGTCTGTCGCGACCGCGCGGCATCGAGCGCGACCCCGCCGACCAGGCCCGCGTTGACGAACAGACGCGCCACCTCGCGCTGTACCATTTCCCGGCCTGCCCGTTCTGCATCCGGGCCCGCCGTACCATGCAGCGGCTGTCGCTCGACATCGAGTTGCGCAATGCCCAGGCGGCCGGCCCGCACCGCGAGGCGCTGCAGACCGAGGGCGGCAAGCTGCAAGTGCCCTGCCTGCGCATTGAGGAACCGGACGGCCAGGTACGCTGGCTGTACGAGTCGGATGCGATCGGCGAATACCTGCGTGAGCGCTTCGACCCGAACCGTCCGGATGGGCGCTCCGGAGATGCGGCGGTGTCCGGGGACTCCCACGCCTGACAACGACGCCAGAAGGACAGGCCACCAACGCGAGGCCTGGCGGCACTACGCGGTATAAAATGGGGTCCCATACCCGAGGAACCCGCTGAATGGCTGCCCTGAACCGCCCTCGAAGACTGCCCCGTCTGTTCATTCTTCCGGCCGCGGCCCTGCTGCTCGGCTCGCTGCTTGGTGGAGCCTCTGCCCAGGCATTTGAACCCCTGTTCGATGCCCACCTGCACTACCGCGACCGGCAGATGGAACACTTCCCGCCAGAGGCTGTTGCACGCACGCTCGAAGAGAATTCGATTCAGTCCGCGATCATCATGGCCCCGCGCTCGAAACTGATCGAAGCGCTGGAACCGAAGGTGGGTACGCGCATCGTCCCGTTTCTCGAGATCTCCCAGCGCCTGGGGCGCAAGATGGACTGGATGTACGAGGACGGCCTGCGGGAACAGGTCGAGGCCATCCTCGACCGAAGCCCAGTCCAGTGGCGCGGGATCGGGGAATTGCACATCCAGGCCGATGACCGCTTCGCCCCCGGCTTCGAGGATCTGCTGGCATTGGCGGTCGAGCGCGATCTGTGGATCGTGATCCATGGCGATCCCGCCGTGATCGACCATGCCTACGCCGTCCAGCCCGAGGTACGCATCCTCTGGGCGCACGCCGGTTCCTATGCCTACCCGCCCCTGGTGCGTGACTACCTGGACCGGCACCCGAACATGGTCATGGATGTCTCCATGCGCAACCCGCGCATCAATCCCGGCGGCATCATCGACGCCGACTGGTTCGAGCTGTTCCTCGACTATCCGGACCGGTTCCTGATCGGCAATGACACCTTCAGCCTCGCCCGCTGGGAGCACTTTACCGTGCTGAAGGACAGCACCCGAGCCTGGCTCCAGCAGATGCCACCCAACGTACAGCGCATGATCGCCCGAGAAAACGGCGAGCGCCTGTTTCCGCCCGTCGAGAGTCCGTAGCCCGACCACAAAAAAGCCCGGGACCGTCTCCGGACCCGGGCTTGGCATCAACTGGCTCGGGGTTTATACCTTGAATTGCCCCACCCGCTGCTGCTGCTCGGACGCCAGCTTGGACAGCTCCTCCGAGGCATTGCGGATCTGTTCCGATCCAGCCGCGGTCTGATCCAGCACCTCGGTCACGTTGGCGACGTTGCGGTTGATCTCCTCGGCCACCGTGGACTGCTCCTCGGCGGCACTGGCGATCTGCGTGTTCATGTCGCTGATGCGCGTCACGGACTGGGTGATCGCCGTCAGCGATTCGCCCGCCAGGTTGACCTGCTCCACGCTCTGGTGCGCCTTGGAACGGCCATCTTCCATCGCCTGCACCGCCTCGCGGGTACCGCTTTGCACGCGCTCGATCATCTGTTGGATCTCGTGGGTCGAATCCTGCGTGCGGCTGGCCAGGGTACGCACCTCGTCGGCGACCACCGCGAACCCGCGGCCCTGTTCACCCGCTCGCGCGGCCTCGATCGCCGCGTTCAGCGCCAGCAGGTTGGTCTGATCAGCGATATCGCCGATGACTTCCAGGACCTTGTTGATCTCCTCGGCATCCTGCGACAGGCGGCTGACCACCTCGGCGGCACCATCGACCTGCTGCGACAGCGCGTTGATCGCGGCCACGGTGCGTTGCACGACCTGCTGACCCTCGGTGGCATCCTGGTCGGTGTTTTGTGCCGCGGCGGCGGCATCCGCCGCGTTGCGGGCCACCTCCTGCACCGTGGCCGTCATCTCGTTCATGGCCGTGGCAACCTGATCGATCTCCGACTTCTGTCGCCGTACCTGCTCGTTGGTTTGCTCGCTGGTGGCGGACAGCTCGTTCGCGGCCGCGGCGACCTGATCGCCTCCAGCCGCGACCGTGGAGACGAGACCACGGATCTTCTTGACGAAATTGTTGAACGCCTCCGCCAGCTCGCCGAGTTCGTTCTTGCCAGAGACCTCCAGCGTACGGGTCAGATCGCCCTCGCCACCCGCGATATCGTTCAGGCGTGCCACCGTACGGTTCAGCGGACGAACAATGCTTCGGGTCAGGAGCCAGGCCAGGAGGGCGCCGAGCGCCACGGCAATCACCCCGACCGCCACCACGGTACCAGTCGCGTTGCGCGCCATGGCCACATACGCGCTACGGTCCACCATGACCTCAAGCACGCCGACCACGTCACCGGAGAAATCCGTAACAGGACGCGCGACCACGGCCATCGGGTTACCTTCGTAGGTCACGTTGCGCACCAGTTCTTCGCCCTCCATGACCTCGCGCATTTCGGCATCGCTGAAGGTCGGGTCGCCGCTGATCGTCCCGCGGAAACGGCTGAACGAACGGCCATCGCGCAGATAAAGCGCGACCGGTGAATTCGTATCCGCAGTAAACTCCTCGAAGAAGGAGTCGCCGAACGAAAGACCGAACTCCACCGAACCGACGTGGTCGCCATTGTGTTCGATGGGCACAACCCCGCGAATGCCGAGACCCGCTACCCCTTCCTCAAGCCCCGAGATCGGGGTGCGCTTCTCGTTGGTGTCGACCACCGTCTGGCGGAACCCGGACAGGTCGTCGCCATAATTGTCGGGCGAGTGAACGCGCAGGAAGGAAGTCGCCGGCGGGGTATGGAACTGGTACAGATGCACGCCGTACTGCTCGCTGAGCGAGGCAAAACTCGGAACAGTCATCTCGGCCAGACGCTCGCGATCGCCCGTCGCCATCGCCTCCTGCACGTCGGGGATCTTCGCCACGGTCTCTGCCATTGCGGTCGCGCGCGCGGCTTCCTGGTCCAGACGACCGACAAGCTGCGCGGCCAGATCGGTCAGTTCGCGCTGTTCGGCACGATCGGCCATGGTGCCAAGGCTGTTCATCACGACCACAAGGGTCAGGATCACGGCCAGCAGCACCACCGTGATAATCCCGACCATCAGCCGGACTCCGATTCGGATGTTATCGAACATTTTGAAGACTCTCCCCAATAAGGCTTTGCGGGCCAGCGGCATCCTTGCTGCGGCATTTCATCGACGTTAGCGGCGGCGCAGCATAAAACTTGAGGGGCGTCACAGGAAGCCTGAAAGGCCGGGAGACGAACCTATCCCTGCATCAGGATGACCTCCGCCAGGGCGTAGACCGCAAGCGTAATCACGGCAATCGCCACCATGGAGAGCAGCGCCCCGCCACGGATCATGTCGATCACCCGCAGTCGATTGCTGGCGAACACGATCGCGTTTGGCGGGGTCGCGACCGGCAGCATGAAGGCCACTGAGGCCGCAAAGGCCACAGGGATCGCGAGGAGCACGACCGGGATCTCCATGTGCATCGCCAGCGCGGCCACCAGCGGCAGCAGCGTCGCAGCGGTGGCTGTGTTGCTGGTCACATGCGACAGCAACATGGTCACCACCACGGTCCCGGCAATAATCAGCAGCAGCGGCCATGTCTGGGCGGCACCCAGACCCTCGGCGGCCAGCTCCGCCAGGCCGCTCGCCTCGATGGCCGCGCCCAGGCTGAGGCCCCCGCCGACCAGCAGCAGCACCCCCCAGGGGAGCTCGCGCGTGTTGTCCCAGGCCAGCAGCCGGCGCTGGTCGGCTGCGCCCGAGGGCAGCAGGAACAACAGCCCGGCACCCAGGATGGCAATCCCGGCATCGGTCAGGTGAATCGGCAGGAGACCCTCCAGAAAGGGACGCGACAGCCAGGCCAGCGCCACCAGCAGGAAGACGCCGGCGACCCGGTATTCGGCCCGCGACCAGGCTCCGACCTCGGCACGCTGCTGGTCCATCATTGCCTGCAACCCCTGCAGGCGTACGCGATGGACCGGGAAGACCCAGCGCGTCAGCAGCCACCAGGCCAGCAGGAGCAACGCGGTGGCCAAAGGCAGGCCCAGCATCATCCACTGCACAAAACCGATCTCGATGCCATGCCGGTCGCCCAGATAGGCGGCGGTCAGCGCGTTCGGCGGCGAGCCGATGATCGTCGCCATGCCCCCGATGTTGGCGGCAAAGGCGATCCCCAGCAGTAGCGCCAGTGCGGGACGGCGCGAATGGGTGCCGATCTCGTTACCCGCGATGTGCGTATCACGATCCATCAGCGCCAGAACGGACAGGGCAATCGGCAACATCAGCGCGGCGGTCGCGGTATTACTGACCCACATCGACAACCCTGCAGTGGCCAGCATGAACGCCCCCACCAGAAGATGCAGGCGGTCCCCCGCCCGGCTGACGATCGCGAGCGCAATCCGCTGGTGGAGCCCCCAGCGCTGCACCGCCAGCGCGATCGCAAAGCCGCCCATGAACAGGAAGATGATGGGATTGGCATAGGGCGCGGTCGCCGCGTCCATCGGCATCACGCCGAGCAGCGGCAACAGGGCAATCGGCAGTAGCGCCGTGACGGGTAGAGGCAAGGCCTCGGTGATCCACCAGATCGCCATGAACAGGGTCAGCCCGAGCACCCACCAGGCCTCGCGTGCAACGCCTTCTGGCGGCGAGAAAAGCAGGAACGCGAGCATCAGGAGCGGGCCCAGGAAGAGCCCAATGCGCCCGCGCCAGGCATAGGCGCTGCGGGTAGGGCTCGCACCCGCCGCCGGAGAGTCGCCGTCCGATTGTTGATCGGCGTCGTGCGCGGACATGCCGTGGCTCCTTCACAATTCCGCAAACGTTGGCTGAACGATAACCAAGCCGCATCATCGGAAATTGCATCACCCGGGCAACGTGACTATCGTTGACGGGTTTCCTGGCGCGGCCACCGATGGTCGGCCAGCCGCAGTCTCGCATGTTTTCTTACAAGGAGTCTTTCATGGCCTACGAACTGCCCGATCTGCCCTATGCCAAGAACGCGCTGGAGCCGCACATCTCCGCCGAGACGCTGGAATACCATCACGACAAGCACCACGCGACCTACGTGACCAAGCTGAACGGCCTTCTGCCCGGTTCCGAATTCGAGAACGCCTCGCTGGAGGACATCATCAAGAAGGCCCCGGCCGGCGGCATCTTCAACAACGGCGCCCAGGTCTGGAACCACACCTTCTACTTCAATTGCATGGGCCCGGACGCCGGTGGCGAGCCGTCCGGCAAGGTGGCCGACGCGATCAACAGCGCCTTTGGCTCGTTTGATGGCTTCAAGGAGAAGTTCAACGAGGCCGCGGTCGGCAATTTCGGATCCGGCTGGACCTGGCTGGTGCAAAATAGCGACGGCTCGGTGGAGATCGTGAACACCTCCAACGCGGCCAACCCGATGCGGGATGGCAAGACCCCGCTGCTGACCTGCGATGTCTGGGAACATGCCTACTACATCGACTACCGCAACGCGCGTCCGAAGTATCTGGAAAACTTCTGGAACGTGGTGAACTGGGATTTTGTCGCCCAGCAGATGAAATAAAGTCGCGATAACGCGATTGGGTGCAGCCCCAGTGCGGCACCCTGGGCAGAAGCCGGCGGCTCGCTCGCCGGCTTCTTCATTTGGGAGAGCTTTGCTAATGAGTGACGTCCTGCAGAATACCTACAGCCGGCTGCCGGTTGCCTTCGAACGGGGGGAAGGCGCCTGGCTCTGGGATACCGAGGGCAAACGCTACCTCGATGCCCTGTCCGGCATTGCGGTCTGCGGCCTTGGGCACGCCCACCCGAAAGTGGCACATGCGATCTGCGATCAGGCTCAGACGCTGGTCCATACCTCGAACCTGTTCCGCATCCCCTTGCAGGAACAGCTCGCGCGACGCCTGTGCGCGCTGGCACGGATGGACCAGGCCTTTTTCTGCAACTCCGGCGCCGAGGCCAACGAGGCGGCGATCAAGCTGGCCCGGCTGCATGCCCGCCGCCGCGGCATCGAGAAGCCGAAGGTCATCGTGATGCACGGCAGCTTCCACGGGCGTACGCTCGCAACGCTGTCGGCCACCGGTAACGAAAAAATCCATGCCGGATTTGAACCCCTGGTCGAGGGCTTCGTGCACGTCCCCCATGGCGATGCCGAGGCCGTCGCGGCCCTGGGCAGCGACCCCGACGTGGTCGCCATCCTGGTCGAACCCATCACCGGTGAAGGCGGCATCCACGTACCCCCGCCCGGATACCTGCGGCGCCTGCGCGAACTGGCCGACCAGCACGACTGGCTGCTGATGCTGGACGAGATCCAGGCCGGGATCGGCCGCACCGGACACTGGTTTGCCTTCCAGCATGAAGGCATCACGCCCGATGTGATATCGCTCGCGAAGGGCCTGGGCAACGGCATCCCGATTGGGGCAAACTTGGTGGCCGGCCGTGCGTCCGGTCTGTTCACCCCGGGTACCCACGGCACCACCTTCGGTGGCAATCCCCTGGTCTGCCGGGCGGCCCTGGCCGTGCTGGACGTGATGCAGGACGAGGGCCTGTGCGAGGAAGCTGGACGACAAGGCGAGATCCTCCGCCGTCGGCTGGCTGACCGGCTCGAGGACAAACCGGGGGTCGTCGCCGTACGCGGACGCGGACTGATGATCGGCATCGAGCTGGATCGCCCGGCCGGGACACTGGTTCAGGCCGCCCTTGACGCAGGGCTGATTCTCAACGTGACCGCGCAGCGCGTAGTCCGGCTGCTGCCGCCACTGATCGTGGACGACACCCAGGTCGAGCAGATCGCCAGCACCGTGGCCGAGCTGGTCGGCTCACTGCTCGCGTCCGAAGTATCCCAGGAGGCACAGGCATGAAACCCCGCCATTTCCTGTCATTCCATGACCTCTCCGCGGACGAGACGCGCGCCGTGCTGGCACGGGCCATCGAACTGAAACGCCAGACCCACGCAGGCGAGCACCACGATGACATCCTGCGCGGCAAGACCCTGGGGATGATCTTCGAGAAGTCCTCGACCCGCACGCGCGTCTCGTTCGAAGTCGGCATGCAGCAACTGGGCGGCAACGCCCTGTTCCTGTCCCCGCGCGACACCCAACTGGGCCGCGGCGAGCCGATCGAGGACACCGCCCGCGTACTCTCGCGCATGGTGGACTGCGTGATGATCCGCACCTACGAACACGAGAAGATCGAACTGTTCGCCCAGCACTCCTCGGTCCCCGTGATCAATGGTCTGACCGACCGGGAACATCCCGCGCAGCTGCTGGCTGACCTGCAGACCTATCTTGAACACCGGGGCGACATCCGGGGCAAGCGCGTGGCCTGGATTGGCGACGGCAACAACATGTGCCACAGCTACATGTATGCCGCGCACCTGCTGGACTTCCAGCTGGTGGCGGCCTGCCCCGAGGGCTACGACCCGGAAGAGGACGTCGTGGGTGCCACGCGCGACCATTTCGAGCTCACCCGCGATGCGCGCGCGGCGGCCGAGGGTGCCGACCTCGTCGTCACCGACGTCTGGGCCAGCATGGGGCAGGAGCAGGAAAAGAGCGCCCGCCGCCGGGCCTTTGCCGGGTTCTTCGTGGACGCCGACCTGATGCGTCTGGCCAACGACGACGCCCTGTTCATGCACTGTCTGCCCGCACACCGCGAAGAAGAGGTCTCCACCGAAGTGCTCGAAGGCCCGCAAAGCGTGGTCTGGGACGAGGCGGAGAACCGGCTGCACGCGCAGAAGGCCCTGATGGAATTCCTGCTGACCCGCGGAGCCTGAGACCTTCGCCCGGCCTGTCACGAAACTGACATAATGCAGGCCTACACTCGGGACCCCACCCTTGCCCCGAGTCGTGCATGCCGGATGCCGACGTGACCGATACCGAGCTCTTTCTCAACCGCGAGCTGTCACTGCTGGAATTCAACCGGCGCGTGCTGGAACTGGCACGCGACCCGGGCTTTCCCCTGCTCGAACGCTTACGCTACCTGAGCATCTCGTCCACCAACCTCGACGAGTTCTTCGAGGTACGCGTGGGATCGCTGCGTCAGCAGATCGACCTGAACGTCCAGGCGCCAGGACCGGATGGCTTGTCCGCGACCGAGCAGCTGCGCCAGATCGCGCCCCGGGCCCACGACCTGGTCGACGACCAGTATCGTGCCCTCAACGACGAACTGATCCCGGCGCTGGCCGAAGAAGGCATCCATTTTGTGCGTCGTTCGCACTGGAGCGAGCAGCAAAAAGCCTGGGTTCGCCAGTTCTTCCACGAGCAGCTGCAGCCGGTCCTGAGTCCGATCGGGCTCGACCCCGCGCACCCGTTTCCGCGCATCCTGAACAAGAGCCTGAACTTCATCGTCACGCTCAAGGGCAAGGATGCGTTCGGCCGCGAGTCCGGGCGCGCGGTGGTCCAGGCACCACGCTCCCTCCCGCGTCTGGTGAAACTCCCGCGTGAGGTAGCCAGCGGCGATTCCGATTTCGTGCTGCTGTCGTCCATCCTGCACGCCCACGTCAGCGAGCTGTTCAAGGGTATGAAGGTCACCGGCTGCTACCAGTTTCGGCTAACCCGCAACTCCGATCTGTTCGTGCAGGAAGAGGAGATCGACGACCTCCTGAACGCGCTGGAGGGCGAGCTGCCGCAACGCAACTACGGCGCGGGGGTACGCCTGGAGGTCGCGGACAACTGCCCGGACGAGGTCGCGCAGTTCCTGTTGCAGGAATTCCACCTGGAGGCAGACGATCTCTACCAGGTCACCGGCCTGGTCAACCTGAACCGCATGATGGCCGTGTACGACCTGGTCGACCGGCCCGATCTCAAGTTTCCCCCATTCATCCCCGCCCTGCCGCGCACGGATGCCAGCGGTGAAAGCATCTTCGCCTCCATCCGCGAGCAGGACCTGCTGCTGCATCACCCCTACCAGTCGTTCATGCCGGTGGTGGATTTCCTGCGCCAGGCCGCCCGCGACCCGCGCGTTCTGGCGATCAAACAGACGCTTTATCGCACGGGCACCCAGTCACCACTGGTCGAAACGTTGATCGAGGCCGCGCAGTCGGGCAAGGAGGTGACCGTGGTCATCGAGCTGCGCGCCCGTTTCGACGAGGCCGACAACATCGAACTGGCGAACCGCATGCAGGATGCGGGCGTGCACGTGACCTACGGCGTGGTCGGCTACAAGACGCATGCGAAGCTCGCCCTGGTGGTACGTCGTAACGGCGACAAGCTGGTCCGCTATGCCCACCTGGGCACGGGCAACTATCACTCGGGCACCGCCAAGGCCTATACCGATTACGGCCTGCTGACGGCCGACCCGGTACTCACCGAGGACGTGCATCGCGTGTTTCAACAGCTCACGGGCCTTGGCAAGGTGGAGCGCCTGCGCGAACTGATCCAGGCGCCTTTCCGTCTGCACGATGCGATGTGCGAGAAGATCGAACGCGAGGCCGAGAACGCGCGCGACGGTCGGCCGGCGCGGATCGTCGCGCGCATGAACTCGCTGAACGAGACCGGCATCATCCAGGCGCTGTATCGCGCATCACAGGCGGGCGTGAAGATTCAGCTGATCGTGCGCGGCATCTGCAGCCTGCGACCAGGCGTGCCGGGCATCTCCGAGAACGTCGAGGTCCGCTCGGTGCTCGGCCGCTTTCTGGAGCACTCGCGGGTGTTCTATTTCGAGAACGGGGGCGAGCCCGAGCTGTATCTGTCCAGCGCCGACTGGATGCCCCGCAATTTCTTTCGCCGGGTGGAGGTCGCCTTTCCGATTCGCGATACCGCGATGCGCGACCGGGTCGCGGAGGAATCACTCTTCAACTACCTGCGGGATACCGCCAGTGCCTGGGCCCTGCAGGCCGACGGAAGTTACCAGCGGGTCCAGCCGGCCGCGGACGAAGCACCCCATTCGGCACAGCAGCAGTTGCTCAAAACCCTCGCTAGCTGAAGGTCAGCTCCAGGTCGTGGCGCGCCCACTGCCCGGCCTCTTCCTCCAGATCCGCCCGCGTGAGCGGATGCGCATCCAGCCAGCCAGCGGCAAAGCCCAGCACCAGCCCGCGTTCGCGTGCCTCGAGCCGCTCCAGCGGCGGCGGTTCCGGCGCGCGCGAGCGGTGAAGCAGCACCGCCAATCGCAGCAGACTGGCCAGACGCAGAAGGGGCTCGACCCGCGCCTGACGTACGTCATTGAGCAGTTTCGGCTTGAACGCGCGACGGTGCAGGCGCACCAGTAGCGCCAGTTCGTGCTGCTCGGGTTGCGAGAACCCCGGAAGATCGGCCCAGTTGAGGATGTATTCGCCGTGCTTGTGGTACTTGCTGTGCGCAAGCGCCAACCCCACCTCGTGCAGCTCGGCCGCCCAGTCCAGGCGCTCGCCGTCGCTCTCGTCCAGCCCCCAGCGGGCCCGGACCGCCCCCAGCAGCCGGGCCGCCATGGCCTGTACCCGTTCGGCCTGCGCCTCGTCCACGGCAAAACGGCGGCGCAGGTTGTGGATCGTCAGGCCCCGTACATCCTCGTGCCGGAAACGGCCCAGGAGATCGTGGATCACCCCCTCGCGCAGGGCACCATCGGAAGGATGCAGCCGCTCGATCCCCAGCGCCTCGAACGCCCCGATCAGCACTGCCAGTCCGCCCGCAATCACCGGTACCCGGTCCTCGGCCAGGCCCGGCAGCTCCAGCTTGTCCAGGCGCCCGACCTCGATCATGCGTTCGCGCAGGGTGCGCAACGCATCAAGCGTCATGCCCGGTGCCTCGTCGATCCCGGTCTCGCGCACGATACGATCCAGCGCCAGGATGGTGCCTGAGGCTCCCAACGCCTGATCCCATCCGGCTTCGCGGTATGTAGCGGCAATCGGCTGCAACTCCTGGCCAGCATGCAGCTCGGCGGCGGCAAACGCCCGGGGGGTCAAGTGGCCATCGGAGAAGTGCCGCTGGGTGAAAGTCACGCAGCCCATTTCCAGGCTTTCGGCGAGGATGGGCCGGAAGCGTTCGCCAATAATGAATTCGGTGCTGCCGCCGCCGATGTCCATCACCAGGCGCCGGCCCTCGTCATCGGCAAGCGTATGGGCCACACCCAGATAAATCAGCCGGGCCTCCTCGCGCCCGGCAATGATCTCCACCGGATGCCCGAGGGCCTGCTCCGCGGCGGCCAGAAAACGTTGACTGTCGGCCATCTGGCGCAGGGTATTGGTGCCCACGACGCGCACACTGCCCTGGCGTAGCTGGCGCAGTCGCTGGCCGAAACGTTCGAGGCAATCCAGTGCGCGGCGTTCGACCGTCGCATCCAGGCGACCGCGGGCATCCAGACCGCTGGCCAGTCGCACCGTTTCCTTGAGCCGGTCCATCTTCAGGACCTCGCCGTCATGACGCCGGGCCACGATCATGTGGAAGCTGTTGGAGCCCAGATCAACCGCCGCGACGGTCTCGCCCTGCCCGTCCGTGCCCATCTACCCGCGTTCTCCCGAGAGATCCTCCAGCGCCCGGCGGGGCAATAGCCAGAGCAATTCCATCGGACCGGGCAGACCACCTCCCAGGGCGCATGCCGAACCCTTGCCCATATGCACCCCGGAAGCACCCGACGGACAGCCCATCAGGCGTCCCGCCAGCGAGGAGAGGTCCGGCTCATGGCCGACCACCACCAGACTGCCGTCCGCCGGCAGGCGGGCGGCCAGGGCCTCCAGTTCGACACCAGCCACCTGCCCGGGGGCCAGCCATTTCTTCTGGCGCACCGGCACACCCAGTGCTTCGGCGATGGGTGCCGCCGTCTGACGCGCGCGCAGGTAGGGGCTGGTCAGCAATTCCACATGACCGGGAAGCAAGTGGGTCAGCGAGGCCCCCATGCGCCGGGCGCTCACCTGGCCGGCCTCGCTCAACGGCCGATCCCGGTCGGCACCTTCCCAGTCCCCTGCGTTGCCCGCCTGGGCGTGACGGACCAGCACGAGACGCGGGTTCCGGCTCATGCCTGAGCGCCCGCCGGGGCCAGCAGGAACAGGCTGTAGGCCTCGTTCGGCGCCGACCACTCCGCCACCTGCGACAGTCCGGCGCCGGACAGCAGTTGCTGCACCATCGGGCGCGTAAACTTGCGCGAGATCTCGGTGCGAATGGACTCGCCATCGGCGAACTGCAGGGTGGTTGCGGGTTCGGAGACCTGGACGGTCTGGTCACCCTGGGCGACCAGATGCATCTCGATGCGGGAATGCGCCTCGACGAACGGCGCGCGATGGCGGAAACCGTCGGGATCAAAGTCCGCTCCCAACTCACGATTGAGGACGGACAGCAGGTTCAGGTTGAACGCCGCCGTCACACCGGCCGCGTCGTTGTAGGCCGCCTCCAGTACGGGAACAGCCTTGACCCGATCCAGCCCGAGCAGGAGCCGATCCTCCGCGGCCATGGCAGCGCAAATCTGGGACAGCAGGGCGATCGCCTCCGCATCCTCGAAGTTCCCCAGGCTGCCGCCGAGAAAGGTGAACAGGCGCGGGGCCGTTGGGACAGGTGTCAGCGTGGGAAGGGCCGAAAGCGCGGCGAGATAGTCACCACACAGCGCCTCGATCACGAGTGTGGGGAATCGTCCCAGCAGTCGCTCGGCCGCCTCGTCGAGGATCTCTCCACAGACATCATTGGCGACGTAATACGGATCGTCGACACGCTCGTTCAACGCCGCTATCAGGTACTCGGTCTTGCGCGAGGTCCCGCTGCCGAGCTCGATCAGTGTATGGGCACCCGAGGCCTCGACGATCTCGCTCGCTCGGGACTCCAGCAGGGCGGATTCAAGACGAGTGGGGTAATACTCGGGCGTGTCGCAAATGGCATCGAAAAGCTGCGAACCACGGGCATCGTAGAAGTACTTTGGCGGCAGCCAGCGCGGTGCCTCCAGCATGCCCTCGCAAAAGTCCGCCACCAGCTCCGCATGCGGGTCACGCACCTGCACCACATGACGGGTGTAGCGCTCCGGGAGCGGCATGGCAGGACTCTCGGGCTTCATTGGCACATCCGTGCTTCGGGGTTCCCGGCACGCTACCATGAAACTTCCGACCTCCCAACCGCGAGTCCGCGCCAATGTGTCGCCATCTAGCCTATCTGGGCCCACCGCTGACACTCAGACGGGTATTGCTGGATCCACCGCACAATCTGATCGAGCAGGCGATTGCGCCGCAGGAGCTGGTTTACGCCCGCGTCAATGCGGATGGCTTCGGCTTTGGCTGGTTCAGTGAGGACGGCACTGCGCGCTGCTACCGGCGTGCCGATCCCCTCTGGCAGGACCCGAACCTGCAGGCGCTCGCCGAAACACTGGAAGAACCGCTGTGGATCTCCGCCATTCGCAGTGCAACCCCCGGGTTCGGAGGCGACACGGTCAATGCCCAGCCGTTCGCCATCGACGGGCTGCTCTACAGCCACAATGGCCTCATTGGCGGCTTCAGGCCGCAAATCCGCCGGCAGATCGAGAACCTGCTGACGCCCGAGATCGAAGCGGGCATCCAGGGCACCACGGATTCCGAGTACCTGTTCGCCCTGGTCCGCCAGTTCCTGGCGGATGACGAGAACGCCACGCTGGAAGGCGCCCTGGGCGAGGCCTTCTCGACACTGGAAACCTGGCTCGGCGACGAGATGGCCCTGCTCAACATCCTCCTGTCCGACGGGCGCCGTCTGGTCGCCAGCCGCCATGCGATCAACAGCCCCTGCCCCAGCCTGTACTACACGTCCGACGATGACGACTTCCCCGAGGACTCGGTAATCGTCGCCTCCGAGCCGTTGACGGACCGGGAGCGCTGGCGCCCCGTCCCTTCAGGACACATCCTGATCCTCGATCCTGACGAACCACCGGAACTCCTCGCGCTCTAGCCTTTCCACTCGGATATGAGCACCCCAGCATTCGACCCTCCAGCGAGCCTCGTCTCTTCTTCGTCCTTGCTGGACGACCTGGCCCGTCAGCACGAGCGCTTGAACACTGCACTGGAAAGCACACCCACCGAAATCTGGCGTAACCAGTACCACCCGGACCTTAGCCCGATCGGCTGGCACTACGCCCACTGCCACTTCATCGAGGCCGTCTGGCTGCGTGAACGTATTCTCGGGCACGCACCACCCCGCACGCGGGACTGGCATGACCTCTATTTCCCCGAGCTCAGCCCCAAATGGCGCCGGGGTGGACGCCTCCCCGCCCTTGATCGACTCATCCCATGGGGACGCGAGCTACAGTTCCGGCATCGCGACTGGCTTGCCCGCCACGCCGGGATCCTCGACCACCCGCTGATGGCCAACGAGTACCTGACGGGGTTCCTTGCCCAGCACCACGCGATGCACCTGGAGACCCTCGCTCAGGTGCGCTGGTTTGCCCGCCTTCGGGGGCCTGACCCTGCCCTCTCGGAGCCCCACCTGCAGGCGCCCGAGATCACCTCGCAATCCTGGCTCGAATGGGATGCCGTGCACGCCACCGTTGGCGGCGACGACGTACTGGTCTTCGACAATGAAAAGGGCGTTCACGGGAAGGAACTCGCGCCCTTTGCCATCCGGCGCGACCCTGTCACCAACGGGGAATGGCAGGCCTTCATGCAGGAGGCCGGCTATCACCGCCCCGAACTATGGAGCCGCGAGGGGTGGGACTGGCGCAAGGCCCACGACATCCAGGCCCCACTCGGGTGGCGCGGGTCCGGAACCGACATTGGCCTGCAGGTTCTGCCGGAGGGCATGGTCCAGCGCAACGCCGATGCCCCGGTGGTGGGCATATCCCGCTTCGAGGCCGAGGCCTTCGCCCGCTGGGCCGGCGCCCGGTTGCCCCACGAACACGAATGGGAACATGCCCAGCGCGAGGGATCACTGCGTGGCACTGGCCGGGTATGGGAGTGGTGCGGAAATCCGTTCGCACCCTATCCCGGATTCCGCCCGTTCCCCTATGACGAATACTCGGCCCCGTGGTTTGACGGCCGGCATTACGTCCTGCGCGGCGGCAGCGACTGGAGCGACCCTCTACTGAAACGCCCGAGCATGCGCAATTTCTTCACCCCCGAGAAGCGCCATGTCTTTGCCGGCGTACGCCTCGCACGTACGATGGAACCCTGACCCCACCGGAAAACATCCCATGAGCCGCTTCCTGTCCCCGCGTCCCCTTGTTGCATGCCTCTGGCTGAGCGCCCTGCTGCTGATCCCGGCTCTGGCAAATGCCGATAGCAACACCACACTGACGCTTTCCGGCCATGCCGAGCGCCAGGTCGAGAATGACCGCATGACGGTCCAGATGCAGGCACAGGCCCGTGCCCCGGATGCACGGGACGCCGCGGACACAGTGAATCGCCGCATGGAACAGGCGCTGGCTCGCGCGGAAGACTACGACACGGTCGAGGCCTCGACCCGCAGCTACACGACGCAGGCCATCCACGACCGCGATAAACCCGGCCAGATCACAGCCTGGCAGGTCCAGCAGACCCTGGAACTGGTCGGCAGTGATTTCGATAGCCTGACGGAACTTGTAGGTCTTCTTCAGGGAGATGAACTGACCGTTGGTCAGATCCGCTTTTCGCTCAGCCGCGAGACGCACCAGGAGCACCGCGAGGCCTTGTTGGAGGCCGCCATGGATGACTGGAAAGAACAGGCACGCGCGATTGCGCGTTCGCTAGGGGCGACCCACCTGCGCCCGGTGGAAGTGGAACTCGTCGACAGCGGCTATGACCACCCGCAGCCGATGATGGCGATGCGGGCCATGGACGAATCCGCCAGCCAGCCCGCGCTGGAGGCCGGGACCTCCACGGTGTCCGTCACCGTGCGCGCCAAGGTCGAAGCCCTGGGAGGCGAGACGCTGCGCGTCGACCCGTAATCGGTCGGCAAGAGCTGGCTAGCGCGCGAGGTGCAAAGCCAGCTCCCCTTCGCGCACATCGATGCTCTCGATGCCCGCGCGCAGGTGCTGGAAGGGCTCCAGCGCCAGCAGGTCCTCGTCTTTCAGGCCGCCCAGCCAGGCATCCGGCAGGGGGATGCCGGCGACGGATACGCCGACGAGCCGGGCGCGCAGTTCTTCGCCTTCGGTCTCGAAGCGAACACCGGAACGCACATTCAGCACGCGCCCGCCCAGAAGCGGCACGTCGGCCGGCACATCAATCCGCACGCGTGTACTCACCTGTCCCGGGGTCAGACGGACCGCCACCCGGCCGGCCAGATCCGGGTCGCGCGCGATCAGGGCATTCAACTCGCGCTCGCTGAACTGGACGATCCGCGCCTCGTCGGTCTCCTCATACAGCTCGGGAATCAGCGGCTCCGCGTCGGCTTCGAGATCAATGATCGGCTCACTGGGGGCTTGATCGGGGCGCGGCGCATCGGGTGCGGAGATGGCCTGCAGCTTGGCCTCGAGCTCCACCTGTTCCTGGTCGCTGAGGGTCACGGGCTTCGGCTCGCCCGACTGCAGCATCACCACACCCCAGAAAGCGGCCCAGATGACCGCCAGCACCAGCAGGACGATCAGATAGCGCGGGGGACGCCCCGTGGAGCGGTACTGGATCGGCGCGGAGGGTTCCTGGGATTTGGCCATTGCTAGGTCCCGTCCTTGCTGGACGCATCATGGGGATCGCAATATGGTCGCACAGACACCCACGCGTGTGCGCAGGCGCTTCTGCCTAGATGAAGTCGAACAGGGAGAGCCGGTTGACCTGGGTATAGGTCTGCTGGGCCGCCTGAAGCGCCACCTGCTGCTGGTTGAAGCGGCTGATCGCCTCGGCGTAGTCCAGATCGCGGATCTGCGACACCGCGCTTTCCAGATCCAGCAGCCGGTCCTCGTTGAGGTCCTTTTGCTGGTCAAAGGCCTTCAGCTTGCTCCCAAGCTCGGCACGTTTGTCGCTGAAGTTACCAAGCACGGCATCCAGATCCGCCAGTGCGGTGTTGCTGGCGCTGGCCAGATCCGCCCGCGCACTGGCGGAGTCGCCGCTGCGCTCCAGGGCATCGATAATGCGATCCAGCGTCTGGAACACGCTGAAATTCTCGGCCGGTCGCGATAGCACCTCGTCACCCGGCTCGGGGGTGCCGCTGATGGTCACGCTGCGGCCGGCGAATTCGATGGACTCGCCCGATACATAGGGGACATCGTCTTCCAGCGAAACAGTATCGCCGTCCTCGTCGATATAGGTAATGCTGTAGACAAGGTCCCCATCGCCGTTCTCGTCGAAGGTAATGCGGTAGTCGCGATCGTCCAGATCGGAAACACTGGTGACGCCGGTTTTCTGCAGCACCAGCGAGCCATTGTTCTCGACCACCTCGGCACCGACACGGCCATCGTTCTCCGGGATATCCATGAACACGGCCGCGCCATCGTGGCCCACCGCGATCTTGCGATCGGCCGAAACGGCCACCTCGCGCACACTCCCCGCACCAGAAGCCCCTTCGTACCGGATCTCGCCGTCGCCATCCTGCCGGAAGGGCTGATTCTGGGACTTGGTGCCAGCGAAAATGTATTCGCCATTGGGATCCTTGGTGTTGGCAACCTCCAGCAGGCCGTCGCGAATCTGGCGCAGCTCGTCGGCCAGATATCCGCGGGTCTCACGCGTCTGGCTGTCGTTGTTGCCGGTGACGACCAGCTCGCGCGCACGTTGCAGGGCATCGGTGCCCTGCTGCAGCAATGATTCCTGCTGCTGCATGCGCGGCTGGGTGTTCTCCATGTTGCGCTGGAACTGCTTGGTGGCCTTGATGATGCGCTCGAACTGGTTGATCTGGGTCGCGCCGCTCGGGTCGTCCGATGGCGACAGGATGCGTTTGCCGGAGCCCAGCTGCAGCGAGGTGCGGTTGAGTTCGCCCTGGCCGGCCTGGATCTGGTTGATCCCGCTCTGGAAGATCTGGGTCGTGGAGATACGCATCAGGTTTCCCTCGAATCACAAGTCGCCTAACGGCGGAACGCGCCCAGCAGGCTGTCGAACAGCGAGTTGCTGACCTGGATCACCTGGGCGGCGGCCTGATAGGCCTGCTGGTAGCGGATCAGGTCGGCAGCTTCTTCATCCAGATTCACGCCCGAGATCGACTCGCGCTGGGCCTTGGCCTGCTCCAGCTGGGCATTCGCCGAATCCAGCGCCACGTTGGCCTGACGCGTGCGCGTGCCGACGTTCGCGATCAGGCTATTGTAGGCATCGCCAAAGCCAGGGACCCGCCGATCGCCATTATCCGTCTCGATCGTGCGAGCCTCGGACAGATCAGCCATCTCGAGCATGTTGCGGTTATCGCCAGGGCGGTCACGATCCAGTTCGACCACAAATTCGTCGCCTTCCTCCGGCGCCCCTTGCAACGTCAATTCCCAGCCATCCCGCTCGATAACAGTTGGGCCATCATCATTCACCGAAAACTGTTCGCCATTGACCTCGTAGAACAGCTCACCGCCGTCCTCCACAACCGTAACCGTGATCGGATCATCCAGAACGGCAGGGTCAAAGGCGTCTCCTGTAACCTGAACTCCTTGGATCGTTGCATCACCGTTATTCCCGTCAGCAGCCGATGCCTGCAGGGAAGCTCCCGCCGCCGCGATACCCGAGGGGTCATCCAGGACAACGTCAAGATCGCGTGCGCCGTTACGCGTCGGCTGGATCAGCCAGTTGTCGCCCGGCTCGGCATCGTCCAATTCACTGATATCCACGACCAGGCCATCGGCCTCGAGGGTATTCCCGTCATTTGGGTCCAGCGTGTCGACGACCTGGTTATTGGAGAGGCGCACCAGCTGAAAGTCGCCATCGTCGGTGACCCGCAGGCGATAGTCCGATGTGGTCAACTCGTCGACATTGCCAAAGCTCACCCCGGGTACATCACCCGTGCTGTTGCTGGAGCGACCCCAAACCGCCGGCGAGCCAATCCCGAAGATGTCACCACCGATCTGGCCGTCGGCATCCAGGCCCTGGGCGTTCTGGTCGTTGAAGGCCTGGCCAAGCTGAGTCGCGACCTGGCCCAGGGTGTTCTGGGCGGTATCGATGACCGAGTCGCGGATCTCCAGCAACCCGCCGAGTTCGCCCCCCTGCAGAAAGCGGGTAATGTTCGCCACACCGCTGCCCGACTGAATCCCGACCTCTAGCTTGCCGGGGTCGCCGGAGAAGGAGTCGGCCACCAGCGACTGGCTGGTTCCTCCCAGCACCAGCGCCTGCCCGTTGCCGATAAACACATTCAGCGCGCCGTCGTCCTGCTCGACGGTGGTGACGTCGACCTTCTCCGCCAGCTGGTTCAGTACACGATCGCGCTGATCCAGCAGGTCATTCGGCGTGCCCTGGGTGCTCTTGGCCACGATCTCGCGGTTGAGACCAGCCAGGGACTCGGCAAGCTGGTTGACCTCCTTGACGTTGGTCTCGATCTGCCCGTTCACGATGCGACGCTGTTCTTCAAGACGCCCGTCGATGGCCTTGAAGCGTTCGGCCAGCGATTCCGCTTCGGTCAGGAACACGGTACGCGCCGCATTGGAGGTCGGGTCGTTGGCCACGTCGGAGGCGGCATCGAAAAAGCTCTGCAGCACGGGGGCCAGGCCACTGGCGTCATCCGCCAGCAGGTTGTCGATACGCCCGGCCAGGTCCGCCTTCGCCTGGGCGTTGGACTGCTCGGAGATGCTGGTGCGCAGCTGGGTATTGACGAAGTCATCCGAGATGCGACGGATGGCGTCCACGCCGACCCCCTGCCCCTGATACGAGCCACCCAGGAACTGCGGGTTCAGGTTGCCCAGCTCCGTGCGTTGGCGGCTGTAGCCCTCGGTCGCGGAGTTGGCGATGTTGTTACTGGTCGTGCCAATCGCACGCTGAAACGCCAGCAGTGCGGAGGTCCCAATACCGGAGACACTCATACCCCACCCCTCCCGGTCAGGCTCGCCCAGCTGGATTTATGTGTCTGCGACATGGTCTACCCCTCGTTTCGGGTAACGGCCGGCTCGGCCAATGCTTGAGTCGGTTCGGGATTCACATAGCCCGACAACTGATCGCGCACCCGCAGCACCTTGTCCGCATAGGCAGGGTCGGTGGCGTAACCGGCGTCCTGCAGCTCGCGGATGTACTGGACATCGTCGCCAGCCTGCAGGGCGCGGTGATAGCGCGGATTGTTGCGGATAAAGTCGACGTAGTCGGCGAAGGAATCCGCCGGATCGGCGTACGCGCGGAAGCGTGCCTGCTCGCGCTGGGCCACACCGTCACGGTACTCCAGAGTGCCCACGGCGACCTGATCCCCCTCCCAGCGGGCGTCGGCCTTGATCCCGAACAGGTTGAAGCTCGGCTGTCCGTTGTCGCGCGAGGGCACGTGGCGTCCCCAACCGGTCTCCAGGGCACTTTGTGCCAGCAGGATGCCGGGTTCCACGCCCAGATCGGCAGCCGCTTCCCGTGCCAGGGGTTCCAGCGTCGCAACAAACTCCGACGGGTCGCGCGGCGGCCAGTCGATCGCCAGCGGGCTCGGCGCCCCGCCCAGCCGCCGGAGCTCACCGGTTCCAGCCTCGGTATCGCCCCGCGCGGGTCGCATGGGCGCAACCGGCTCAAGCTCGCGTTGTTCATCGGACAGACGCCGGAAATTCAGGTCGCCCCGGCGTTGAGGAAGGTCCAGGGCCGCCAGGCGCTCGGGGTCCCGCAGACCCTGCCCGTCCTGCGGCTGACTCTGCTGCGACAGCTGCTGCATCAGCACCTCGCGCAGCCCAATCCCGTCGCCCTGGCTCATCGCCTTGGCGAATTCCTGGTCCTGCATCTCGAGGTACATCTTGCTCTGCTCGTTGTCGAACAGTCCGTCGCCCAGCGAGGCCTCACGCATCTGCTTGAGCATCTGGCCGATCAGCATCGCCTCGAACTCGCGAGCCACCGCCTCCAGCGCCTCGTCCCCGCCTCCCTGGGCGGCGCGTCCGAGGTCACGCAGGCCGCTCGGGTCGCTGGCCATGGCCGAGCGCGCCTGCATCGAGAGGTCATGACCGGAGGAGATCATCAGATGACCACCAGCTCCGCGCGCAGGGCGCCCGCCTCGCGCAGGGCCTCGAGGATGGCCACCAGATCCCCCGGCGCCGCGCCGACGTTGTTCACCGCGCGCACGATCTCGTCCAGCGAGGTGCCGGGGTCAAACAGGAACATGGTGCTGTCGTCCTGCTGGATGGCAATGTCGGTCTGCGGCTGCACCGCGGTCTCGCCCTCGGCAAAGGGCAGCGGCTGCACCACCTGCGGGGCCTCGCTGATGGTGACGGTCAGGCTGCCATGAGAGACCGCCGCCGGGGTCACCTGCACGCTGGAGCCGATGACCACGGTCCCGGTGCGCGAGTTCACGATCACCCGTGCCGGGGGCGCGCCTCGCTCGATGGGCAGGTTCTCCAGTTCGGCGACAAAGCCCACGCGCTGATCCGGGTTCTGGGGCGCGCGCACACGCACCGAGGATCCGTCCAGTGCATGTGCCACGCCAGGCCCAAACGTGTCGTTGACCGTCTCCACCAGCCGGTTGGCTGTCGTGAAGTCCGGACGGTTCAGGTTCAGGGTCACGTGGTCGCCCTGGGCAAAGGCGGTCGGCACCTCGCGCTCGACCGTCGCGCCATTCGGGATACGCCCGACACTGGGCACGTTCACGGTGATCCGTGACCCATCCTGGCCCTCGGCCCCAAAGCCACCTACGACCAGGTTGCCCTGGGCGATGCTGTAGGTCTGCCCGTCCGCGCCCTTCAGCGGTGTCATCAGCAGGGTCCCGCCCCTCAGGCTGGTCGCGTTCCCCATCGAGGAGACGGTCACGTCGATGCGCTGACCGGGCTTGGAGAACGGGGGCAGATCGGCTGTGACCATCACGGCTGCGACATTGCGCAGCTGCGGGTTGCCGGCCTCGGGGGTCAGCCCCAGCTGGCCGAGCATGTTGTTCAGGCTCTGGATGGTGAACGGGGTCTGGGTGGTCTGGTCGCCCGTACCGTCCAGGCCCACGACCAGGCCATAGCCCACCAGCTGGTTTTCGCGCACGCCGAAGACACTGGCCACGTCCTTGACCCGTTCGGTGTAGGTGCGCTCCTGCATCGCCGCCTGCTGCTGGATCGCTGTCTGGGCCTGCGCGCCGGCAATCCCGCCCAGCAACAGCCCCATGGCGACCATCAGACCGGGCAGCACGCGCCCTGCGATGCGGCGCATGCTGCGCTGATCCGACTTGTACCCTGTTCGTTGCATCTCGGATCTCCCGTTCAGAACGGCCACCAGGGGCTATTGAAGAAGCGGGTGATCCACCCGGGCGTGTTGCTGTCGGCCAGTACACCCGTGCCGCCGTAGTAGACCCGCGCATTGGCCACCTGCGTCGACAGGACGGTGTTGTTGGTGGTCACGTCCACCGGGCGCACGATGCCGCGAAAGCGCACGTATTCCTCGCCCTGGTTGATGCCCAGCCACTTCTCGCCCTGTACCACGAGATTGCCGTTCGGCAGCACCTCGGCCACGGTCACGGTGATTTCGCCATCCAGCTGATTGCTCTGCGCGGAGTCGCCGGAGCCATCGAAGTCGCGGGTACTCGTATTGCTGGCGCCAAACAGCGGGCGTCCCCGGTGAGTCGCCTCGCCACCAAAGGCCTGCAGGTTGCCCAGATCCAGGCTGGAATCTTTCTGCGTGGAGGTCGACGCGGACTTCTGTGCCTGGGTACTCTCGGCCAGGATCACGGTCAAAATGTCGCCCACCTGGCGTGCCTTGTAGTCCTCGAACAGGCCCTGAGACTGCGCGACCTGGTAGATGCCGCCATTGTTCTGGGCCTGCGGCACCGGCTGCGGCGGCATCACGGGGTTGTAGTCCGGGTTGTCCCCGGGCATCGTCGGCTGGGTGGCGGCGCAGGCGGTCAGCACGGCCACGGCCGCCAGGCCCAGGATCGGTCGCATCAGGGTCTCAAGGCGATTCATCGCGCTACCCGATCGTCTGGTTGACGAACTGCAGCGACTGATCGGCCGCGGAAATCGCCTTGGAGTTGACCTCGTAGGCGCGCTGCGTCTCGATCATGTTCACCAGCTCCTCGGCGATATTCACGTTCGAGGTCTCCAGCGAGCCCTGCACCAGGGTGCCGGTGCCGTTCAGGCCGGGCTGGGCCTGCTGGGCCACGCCGGAGGCCGCGGTCTCCTGGAACAGGTTTTCGCCGATCGCCTGCAGGCCGGCGGGGTTCACGAAATCCGCCAGCTGGATGTTGCCCAGCTCTACCGGCTCCGCCTGGCCCGGGATCTGCGCGGTCACGGTCCCGTCCTTGCCGATCGCCAGCGACTGGGTATCCGGCGGCACGAACAGGCCGGGCTGCAACGGATAGCCGTTCGACATCACCACCTCGCCGTCGGCATTGAGCTGGAAGCTGCCGTCGCGCGTGTAGCCGATGTCCCCGTTAGGCATCAGGACCTGGAAGAACCCGCGCCCTTCGATCGCGACGTCCAGCGAGTTGTCCGTCTGCTGCAGGTTGCCCTGGGTAAACATCTTCTCGGTGGATACGGCGCGCACACCCGTGCCGATCTGCAGCCCCGAGGGCAATTGCTGATCCTGGGTGGCCTGGGCGCCCGGCTGGCGTACGGTCTGGTAGATCAGGTCCTCGAACACCGCGCGATCCTTCTTGAAACCGGTGGTGTTCACGTTGGCCAGGTTGTTCGAGACCGTCGACATGCGCGTGTGCTGCGCGTCGAGGCCGGTCTTGGCAATCCACAGTGCCTGGTTCATGGTGTTCTCCTGTCAGTCCTGCAATGGGGGCCGCGTCAGCCGAGGCCCAGCAGCCGGTTGCTGCTTTGTTCCAGCGTGTTGGCGCTGTCCATCATCTTTACCTGCATCTCGAAGTGGCGAGACAGCTCGATCATTCGGGTCAGCGCCTCGACGGTATTCACGTTGCTGCCCTCGAGCATGCCCGAGACCACCCGCACCTCGGCATCCGGCGGCGCCTCGCCGCCGTCGGCCATGCGGAACAGGCCGTCATCGCCGCGCTCCAGTTCGTTCACGTTCGGGTTCACCAGGCGGATGCGCTCGATCGCGGCCAGGGCCTCCGGCCCCACCCCCTGTGGACGCACGCTGATCGTGCCGTCCGTGCCGATCTCGATCTTCTCCGACGGCGGGATCGCGATCGGGCCGCCATCCCCCAGGACCTGGTGCCCCTGTGCCGTGCGCAAGAGCCCGAACGCATCCACATGCAACGAACCCGCCCGGGTGTAGCCTTCCTCGCCGTCCGGGCCCTGCACCGCGATAAAGCCCTGGTCCTCGATCGCGATATCCAGATCGCGCCCGGTGCTCTGCATCTGGCCCTTGGAGAAGTCCGTGCCGTCGGTGCCCAGCTGGGCGTAGTCGCGGGAGTCGAATACCGGCCCGCGCACGGGCACGGTATTGGCGTTGGCCAGCGCCTGGCGAAAGCCGTCGGTATTGGCATTCGCCAGGTTGTGGTTGTTGACCGCCTGCGCGTGCATGGTCTCCTTCGCGCCGGACATCGCGATGTAGAGGAATCGATCCATGCCTGTGCCCTCGTGTCCCTGTCCCTGACCTAGCGGATGTTGATGATGGTCTGGGTGACCTGGTCGGCCGTGGAGATCGTCTGCGCATTCGCCTGGAAGTTGCGCTGCGCGGTAATCAGCTTGACCAGCTCCTGTGCGATGTCGACGTTGGACGCCTCCAGTGCGCCAGACTGGATCTGGCCCAGGTTCCCGGTTCCCGGAGAGGCGAAGACGGGGTCACCCGCCGCAAAGGTCTCGGCCCAGTTGTTGTTGCCCAACTGTTCCAGTCCCTGGGGGTTCGTGAAGTTGGCCAGGGCCACCTGCCCCAGCACGGAAGACTGGCCATTGGTGAAGCGCGCGAACACGACGCCGCTAGAGTCAATATCGACCCCCGTCAACCGACCCGAAGCAAAACCGTCCTGGCCGAGGTCGTTCACCGCAAAATCGCCGCCAAACTGGGTGGTGCCGGCAAAGTCGATCGTACCGTCCAGGCCATCCGCGCCGTTTCCGAATTCATCCGTGGTAAAGGCAAATTCGGTGTCGCCGTCCAGCTGGCCACTGGCGTCGAAGGACAACTCAAAACCGTCCTCGTTGATCGGTTCGCCATCAACGGTCATGAAGGCCGTCCATTCCCGCTCGTCGCTCTTCACAAAATAGAGGCGCGCGTCGCGCGAAGTCCCCAGTGAGTCATACACCGTCAGGGAGGTCGAGTAGTTGTAGCTGTCCGGATCATCGAAATCGAAAGTATCCGGGTCCAGGATGGGCGCGTCCGACTGCAAGTTGACCAGAGCCTCGATCTCGCTGGTGGCCTGCGGTGCGGAAGCGCCCGTCTGCAACCGAAGATCCCCTAGCTGCCCTGTATTGAAGTCGGTATCGGTGCTGCCCGGGTTAATCGGCGGATAGCCTTGGAGCTGTTGGCCCTGGTTGTTCACCAGGAACCCGTCGCGGTTCACCTGAAACTCGCCGGCACGGGTGTAGAGGCGGTTGCCACCATCGTTCAGCACGAAAAAGCCCTCGCCATCGATCGCAAGGTCAAGCCCGTTCTCGGTAAACTCCGTGCGCCCCTGCGAGAACTGCTGAGTGACGGCCATCAGCCGCGAGCCGCCACCGGTCGCGGTCTGGCTAACGCCACCAAAGCTCTGGGCAAAGACATCACCAAATTCCGCGCGCGAGCGCTTGAAGCCCGTGGTGCCGGCATTCGAGACGTTGTTGCCGGTGGTCTGCAGATCGGCCTGTGCCGAGTTCAGTCCGCTCAATCCGATGTTGAAGGGCATACTGGTCTACCTCCGTTTGTGTCCGTCAGCTGCTGATGCGCCGGACATCCGAGAAATTGATCTCGCCCAGACCCCGGACCATCAGGCCCAGGCTGGAATCGTCACCTACCGAAACGCTCTCGACGCGGGCGTCGAGAAAGACATCCACTGATTCACTACTGGAACCGCTCTGGGCCGACGCCCGAAATTCATATACGCCCGGGGCCGCAGGCGTCCCGTCATCGCGCAGACCGTCCCAGGTGAATTCCTGCAGCCCTTCACTGGCCGAACCCAGATTCATGCTGCGGATGCGTTCACCCGTGGGGCTGTACACCTCGACCTGCAACTGACCGGTGGACTGATCAAGGTCCACGGCACCACGCACCATGCCCTCCGGCCCCAGTTCGCTGAAATCTGTCGGTACCAGTACGTCCTTCCCGACCAGGGAGGCCGCCTGCAAGGTCTGGCTCTGACCCATGGATTGCGCCAGTTGCTGGAAGGACTTGGACAGCTCCTCGATGCCGGTCACGGTCGAGAACTGGGCCATTTGTCCAATGAACTCGCCATTTTCCATCGGTTCGAACGGGTCCTGGTTCTGCAGCTGCGTCACCATCAGCTTCAGGAAGTCGTCCTGACCCAGGCGATCCGTTTCCTTGTCGTCCTGCCTGGGACGTGACAGGCCCAGTCGATCCAGCATGTCCGGTGAAATCTGTGTCATGCGGCGCTCCGGTTTAGCCCTGGCCGATCTGCAACGTGCGCTGCAGCAGCTGGCGCGAGGTTTCCATCACCTCGACGTTCGCTTCGTAGTTGCGCGAGGCCGACATCATGTTGGCCATCTCCTCCACCACGCTGATCGCGGGACGGAAGATGTAGCCGTCTTCGTTGGCCTGCGGGTGATTCGGTTCATAGTGCGGCTGCGGCGGCGCCTGCGATTCGTCAATACCCGCCACCCGAACGCCGTTGGATGCGCCGTTCGGGTCGGCCTGGTTCATCACGGTCTGAAACAGCACCTGCTTCGCCCGGTAGGCCTCGTCCGGGTTGGTCGCGACGGTGTTGGCATTCGCCAGATTCGACGCGACCGTATTCAGCCGCACCGACTGCGCGGTCAGCGCAGAGGCCGAGGTGTTAAACAGCTTGAACAGATCACTCACGACATCACTCTCCTGGTCCCAGCGTTGGCGCTCGCATTAGCGCTCGCCCCGCAGGGCGTCACGGATGCCGGAAACCCGGCGGTTCAGGAACTCGAGGCTGCTCTGGTACTGCAGGGAGTTCTCCGCAAAGGCCGCTCGCTCCAGCTGCGGGTCCACCGTGTTGCCATCCAGCGACGGCTGTGACGGCACGCGGTAAAGCGTCTCCAGCGACCCGTTCGTGCCGCCCGATCCTCCAGGACCAATATGGCCCTGCTGGGTGCGCGCCATGGGCAGATTGCCGCCCTCACCGGCCGCCGCCTGCAATGCCGAGCGAAAGTCGATGTCGCGCGCCTTGTAATTGGGCGTGTCGGCATTCGCGATATTCGAGGCCAGCAGTTCCATCCGCTTCGCGCGGACGTTGACCGCCTCCGGGAGAATGCCCATCGCCTTGTCGAGAGAGAGACTCATCCGTCGTACCCCGTCCGCCAATTGCGAACTTCAGGTTCTTCGGGACGAAACCGCTTCGCCCCGCATGACAGGGACAAAGCAATTGGTGTGCCACTATGGGCTGACGAATGTCTGGATAGGGGTGCCGAGGTCGCCGGGAACGACCGTATGGGGAAGCGCTACAAGGCGCGTCAGCCCTTCAGACGAAGGACCGAGCCGTACTCGGTGCGAACGGTTTCGAAGGCCTGGGTGTAAGGGCCTGCGGTCTCGGAAGCGCCAAGAAACAGATAACCACCGGGGTTCATCTGGCGGGCGATTCCGTCAAGAACCTGTCGCTTGGTCTCTGCGGAGAAATAGATCAGTACGTTACGACAGAACACGATGTCGAACTTGCCCAGTGCCGCGTAGCTGTCGATCAGGTTGAGCTTCTGAAAGCGGCAGCGGCGCTGGATCTCCGTACGCACGCGATGGCCCTCCGCCACAGTCTCGAAGAAGCGGGCACGCCGCGCCTCGCTCAGGCCGCGCACGATACTCAGCCCGTCGTACACCGCGCGCCGGGCATCGTCCAGGATCTTCTCCGAGAGGTCCGTACCCAGAATCGACACCGGCACGACGCGTTTTGGGCGCGACTCTTCCCATTCGGACACCACCATGGAGATACTGTAGGCCTCCTGCCCGCTGGAGCAGCCGGCCGACCAGACCTTGATCCCCGCGCCCTTCTCCGCACGCTCCGGTAGCAGGACATGGCGCAGGATCTCGAACGGGAAGCCATCGCGAAACCAGGAGGTTTCATTCGTGGTCATCGCGTCGATCACCCGTGTGCGCAGGCGCGGATTGGGCGCCTGACGCATCGCATGCAGCAACTCCGGGACGCTCTTGTAGCCGAACTCGTCCAGCAGCCGCGACAGACGACTCGACACGAGATACTGACGGCTGTCGCCCAGTACCAGGCCACAGCATTCGGACAGGAAACGCGAGAACTCCTCGTAGTCGCGCGAGTCGATCACGAAGTCATCCTTGAAAGTCGACGGTGCGGGCGGACAGGCACGTTGATGACGAATCCTTGACAGCATGTCGGAAAACCCGGCCAAGGGGCACGCGAACCCCCATCCCGGACAGGGGCAGTATACGTGCAACCGCGCGGACGCCGACAGCATCCCAACGGGCGGTGGATGCGGCGCGCCATGGCCGCCGATCTTCACACGGCCGGCAATCCGTTACCGCTTCCATGCCGCCAGGGCCGAATCGGTCGATAAACGCAAACGGCGCGGGCACCGGCATCAGTCCTTGCGGGTCTGATCAAGTACAGCCTCGGCCAGCTCGTCGGGGTTGAACTTGGACAGGAAGGCGTCGGCCCCGGCACGCTTGACCATATCCGTATTGAACTCCCCGCTCAGTGACGAGTGCAGCAGAACCCGAAGGCCTTTCAGGCGATCGTTTGCACGAATTCGAGCGGTAAGGGTGTACCCATCCATGCGCGGCATCTCGATATCCGAGATCACCAGCTCCACCACCTCGTCCACGGTTCCAGCCTCGGCCTGCTCCTCCAGGAAATCCAGGGCCTCGCGACCGTCCTTGAAGACCACATACTCCCAGCCCAGGCCCTTTATCGCACCCTCGATCTGCTTGCGGGCGACCACGGAGTCATCGACGATCACGATCTTGCGCTGTCCATGCCGTGCACGCTCTTCCTCGGCCTCCGCACGTACCTCGTCGGAGACACTGGACGGCAATGGATTGACGATGGACAGCACCCGTTCGACGTCAATGATCTCGACCAGCTTGTTGTCGATCTCCGTAACCGCCACCAGAAACGACTCGCGCCCAGTCCCCCGAGGCGGTGATTTCACGTCTTCCCAGTTGACGTTAACGATCCGGTCGACCGCGGACACCCAGAACCCCTGCACCGACCGATTGAACTCGGTCACCACGACCTTGTGGTTGTCCGTCTCGCCCACGGCCGTGCGCAACCCCATGGCGCGCGCGAGATCGATGATGGGGACAGTCCCGCCGCGCAGCGTGGCCACGCCCCGCACGACGCTCAGCGATCCGGGGATCTGCCGCAGCGGCGGCGACGGGATCACCTCGCGCACCTTGAATACGTTGATACCGAAAGTCTGCGAGCTCCCCAGATGAAACAGGAGCAGCTCCATACGGTTCTGCCCCACCAGTTGGGTACGCTGATTCACATCGTCAATGAATTGACTCATTGTCCTGCTCTCCCCCTCGCCCAGCGGCCAGCCACCTCGACTCGCCGTCCCCAGTGTGCACCCCGTGGACCGACGCTGTCATGCTACAAACCGCCGTCGCATGCCGATTGCACGCGTTCTAGACCCGGTAACGGCCGGCCGTAGTCACTCTTGAGGGTACGACCCTTATTGCCTGGCATGCTTTCTGCTTGCACGTCTGTTCAAACCTCTCGAGTCCTGACGAGCCGACGCGCATCCAGCCCATGAACCAGCCAGCACTCAAACCTTCTATTCGCTCCTGGTGGCTTCCGGCCGCCATGGGCGTTGCTCTGGCTCTGGTCTCCATAACGGCACAGGCCGAGATCGAGGCAGTCGAGAACATCCGCCTGGCGGCGGAGCGCTTCATCCAGGAGGAGCTGAACGTCGAACCGGGCGACGAAGCGGTGGAAGTTCAGATCGGCCGCCTGGACAACCGCCTGCGCCTGGCCCGATGCAGCGAGGCGCTGGAGACCCGTTTCCCGCCTGGCGGACGGCGCGATGGCAATACGGCGGTACAGGTTCAGTGCGAGGCCCCCGTCAGCTGGTCAATCTATGTGCCAGTCACGGTCGAGCGTTACGCCGAGGTCCTCGTCGCCAGCCGCAACCTGCGGCGCCAGCACACGATCCTCCCCGGCGATGTGCGCACCAAGCGTATTCAGACCTCGCGCCATGCCGGGAGCTATTTCGAGACCAAGAGCGAACTGGTGGGACTGCAGACCCGGCGCAACATCCGACCTGGTCAGATCCTGGGCCAGCAGCACGTCACCCAGCGCGAGGTGGTCAGCCGCGGTCAGCGCGTCACCATCCTCGCCGAGAACGGCTCAGTGGTGATCCGCATGCAGGGCGAGGCACTGGAGAACGGCATACTGGGCGATCGTATCCGCGTGAAGAACACCTCGTCCGGCCGCGTCGTGGAAGGCGAGGTACTCGAGTCCGGACATGTACGCGTAGCCCTGTAGAATGGCGGTGTGTCTCGTCACCATCCACAAACTGTGAAACGAATCGAAAAGTCACGGCTCAAGGGGCTACAGTTTCAGCCGGCGCTGCCGCTAACCCCTGCAGTAGAATTGCAAAAACAGGAAACCGCATGATGGATATCAAAGGCCCGAACTCCCCCGGCCTGCGCCCGGACGGCAACAGCTCGAGCGTAAAGGGCCGCGACGAGACCTCCCGGCCCGACGCAGGCGCCCAGGGCAATGCACCCGCGCCCGCACGTCAGGATGACTCCGTCACTCTGACCGGCGCGGCGCAGGCAATGAACGCCGCCTCCGGGGCCGCTGGCAACGCCCCGTTCGACGAGGCGCGTGTCGCTGAATTGCGCGAGGCCATTTCCAACGGCCAGTACCCGGTAGACAACGAGCAGCTCGCCGATCGCATGATCGAGCTGGAAAGCCTGCTGCGCTAATCGAGACCCCACAATGTCGCCCGAACAACGCCACGCCTTTCTCCGCTCGCTGGAGGCCTCGATTCGGCTGAGCCACCAAATGGAAGACATCCTGCTGCAGGAGACCCGCGCCGTGGAATCGCGGGCAGCCGAGACCCTGAGCGACGTCGTGGCCCAGAAACAGACACTCCTGCAGGAGCTCGAGACCGAGAGCCGGCGACAGCGCGAGACGATCGAGGCGGCGGGCGAAACCTATACGCCCGAGGGCCTCGCACGGCTGTTCAGCCGGCTCGAGAGCAGCGCCGAGCTGGAGGACCACTGGCAGGCGCTGCGCCGTTCGGTGGAGCGCTGCAATACCCTCAACCAGGGGAATGCCCGACTGATTGATCGCGACCGTCGTCGCGTTGAGATGTCCATCCAGATCCTCCGCGGCGAGGAACCCGGCCCGGCCCCCACCTACGACCCCTACGGCCGCACCCAGTCCGGCAGCCGTACCGGTCGGCGCATCACCCGCGCATGACCCGCGCGCGCCCTGCGCGACACCTCTGCGCCCTTCTCCGTTCCGCGTCCGGGGCTGGTATTCCGGACCGCCCGGCAGTACCGTGCGGCTTGGCCCAATAATTACAACAACGCCACGCATGGAAGAGACCGACTACACCGTCGACAAGCCGGAGCGGATTGCCGGCATCCTCAAGGATCTGGATCACAAGCTCACCCTCGTCAACGTCCGTCTCGACGACGATGGCCCACTGTACAACTCCGCCCTGGTTCGCCTTGATTCCGGTGCACGCGAGCTCTTCCTCGACGAACTCACGCCCGTCGAAGCGAACCGCCACGCCCAGGAAGGCACCGGTATGCGGGTATTCGCCAGCCTGCGCGGGGTGGCCGTACGCTTCTCCACCGCCGTCTCGCGCATCGAACGCGAGGACGCCGGGGTCCTCTACGTCTGCCCCTACCCCGACACTCTGGAGTATCTGCAGCGACGCGAGACCTTTCGCGTGCATATCCCGATCAGCGAGCGCCCGCGCATCGAGTTGCAGTACCGCGAATGGAAAGACCCCGGTATCGGGGACCTGGCCGACCTGTCGGCTCAGGGGATGTGCGTGGAGGTACCGCAAGACTGGGTCGAAGCGCTCGAGATCGGGACCCCGATGCGGTTCGAGAACCTGCTGCTGCCCGACGTTGGCGAACGCCTGGGCGGCGACCTGCGCCTGGCCAACCGCCGTCGCAGCCCGCGCGACGGATATGTGTATGCTGGCTTCCAGGTCACCGGCATGAACCAGTGGCTGGAGCGGCAGTTCAATATCGCCCTGCTGCACTATCAGCGCGAGGCCCGACGGCGTTCGATGGAGTAACCGACGAGGCCAGCCTCCCCCTCACTCCAGACACAAAAAAGGCCGCTCAATGCGGCCTCTTGTTTCACCTGAAGAATTTTCTTCAAGCCGTTGAATTTGGTCGGGACGGCAGGATTTGAACCTGCGACCCTCTGCACCCCATGCAGATGCGCTACCAGACTGCGCTACGCCCCGAAGCCGCGAATCATATCCCATTCCCCGCGCCCACGAAAGGACCCGAGCGGCCAGGGCAACACTGATCAGTGTTGCCCTGAACCTCAGGCGCGCAACACGCGCAACACCGATTCCAGCTCCGAGATCGTGTCCTGGATGATCTGGCGTGCCTGCTGGCGATCGCCCTTGGCCTCGTCGCCGGAGAGCTTCTGCCGCGCGCCATTAATGGTGTACCCCTCTTCGTACAGCAGGGCCCGGATCTGGCGGATCAGGATCACGTCCTGGCGCTGATAGTAGCGCCGATTGCCCCGCCGCTTGACCGGCTCGAGCATCGGGAACTCCTGCTCCCAGTAGCGCAGTACGTGAGGTTTCACCTGGCACAACTCGGCAACCTCGCCAATGGTGAAGTAGCGCTTGCCCGGGATCGCGGGCAGTTCCTGGTGGTTACTCGCTTCCAGCATAGCTTTCGACCCGCTCGCGCAGCTTCTGACCCGGTCGGAAGGTGACGACACGGCGCGCCGAGACCGGGATTTCCTCGCCGGTCTTCGGATTGCGACCAGGCCGCTGGTTCTTGTCGCGGAGGATGAAGTTGCCGAAGCCGGAGAGTTTCACACCCTCGCCATCCTCCAGCGACTGGCGCATCTCCTCGAAGAACATCTCGACGAATTCCTTGGCCTCGCGCTTGTTCAGGCCTAGTTCTTCGTTCAGCGTGGCGGCAAGATCCGCCTTCGTCACTGCTGCCATGGAATCACTGCCTCAGGGTTGCCTGGAAGCGAGCGTGCAGATGCTCGACGACCTTGTCGGTGACGTTTGCCACGTCCTGTTCGCCTAGGGTGCGATCAAAAGCCCGCAAAATCAAGCCCAAAGCGAGGCTCTTTTCGTCCGGATTCAAGCCCTTGCCCTGGTAGACATCAAACAGCCGAACATCCTGCACCAGCTCCAGCCCCAGTTCTTCGATCGCGCTCAGCACATCACCGGCCGGAACGGTCTCCTTCACTACCAGGGCCAGATCACGCCGGATCGACGGATAGGGCGACAGCGGTGCGAACTGCGCGACCGGTGCATGCAGGATCGCCCGGGCATCGAGATCGAACAGATACACCGGCCCCACATCGAACCGCTTGCAAAGCGCCGGGTGCAGGCGACCGACCCAGCCGATGGGACGATCACCCGCCAGAATCCGCGCGGACTGCCCGTCGTGGAGCGCAGGATGTTTCTCCGATCGAAAGCCCAGCGGCGCCTCCACCGAGGCGCAAAGCGCCTCGACGACACCCTTGGCATCAAAGAAATCGATGCGACGCGACGCGGTCTCCCAGTGCTCCGGCTGCGCCCGTCCGCCCAGCAGACCTGCGAGACGCGGCTCCTGGCGCAGGCCGGAGGCATCCGGCACAAAACGCAGGCCATGCTCGAACAGCCGCAGATCCGGCTGCTGGCGCGCCTGGTTATAGGCCGCCGTGGCGACCAGACCGGGCCACAGGCCGGGGCGCATCACCGCCAGATCGCTGGAGATCGGGTTGGCCAGTGCCAGCGGCTCCACCGTGGGATAGAAGGCCCGCGAGGCCTCGGCATCGATAAAGCTGAAGCTGATGACCTCGTGAAACCCCTGGCTCGCCAGCTGATCGCGCAGACCACGCAAGGCCGGCGGCCGCTCAGCCGGCGCCACCGGGGACGGCAGACGCTGCGGCAGCCGGTCGTAGCCATGCACCCGGGCCAGTTCCTCGATCAGGTCTTCCTCGCGTTCCATGTCGAAGCGGGCGCGCGGGGCCCGGACCTGCCAGCCGTCGTCCGTGGACGCAACCTTGCAACCCAGGGCACCGACGATACGCTCGACCTCGTCATCCGCGAACGTCGTCCCCAGCAGCCGCTCGATACGAGGCCGGCGCAGCTGGATCGGTTGTTCGAAATGAGAAGACGGCAGCTCACCGACGCGCTCCACCGGCCCGCACTGCCCGCCACAGATCTCCAGCAACAGACGCGTCGCACGCTCCATGGCCTGCTCGACCAGCGTCGGATCCACACCACGCTCAAAGCGATGCGAGGCGTCGGTATGCAGCCCATGGGCTCGCGCCCGCCCGGCCAGCGCCAGCGGGGCAAAGTGGGCACACTCGAGCACCACCCGCGTCGTGTCATCGTCCACGGCGCTGTCGGCGCCGCCCATGATCCCGGCCAGGGCCACCGGAGCAGTCGCCGAGGCGATCACCAGGTCCTGCTCGGCGAGCTCGACTTTCTGGTCCCCGCCCAGCAGGGTCAGCGACTCGCCGGAGCGCGCCCAGCGCACCTCGATGGTGTCACCCAGGCGTCCCGCGTCGAACGCATGCAGGGGCTGGCCGCGTTCCAGCATCACGTAGTTGGTCACATCCACGATCGCGCTGAGCGGCCGCACCCCGGCCCGCCGCAGGCGCTCGGTCATCCACAAAGGCGTGGACGCACGCGCATCCAGACCGTCGAGCACGCGCGCCGCGTACAGCGGGCAGGCCTCGGTATCCTCGACCTGGATCGCAACACGTGCGTCCAGTTCCGCCCCGGCCGGCTCGGCCACGTTCTCGTTCAGCGGCCGATCGAGCAGCGCCGAGCATTCACGGGCAATCCCCCGCATCCCGAGACAGTCGGCGCGGTTCGGGGTCAGGTCCACCTCCAGGATGTAATCATCCAGACCCAGCGCCGTGCGCAGGTCGGCGCCGATCTTGAGGTCCGCGGGCAGTGCGAGCAGGCCCTCGGCGTCCTCCGCAAGGCCCAGTTCGCGTGCCGAACACAGCATGCCCGCGGAGGCGACGCCTCGCAGCTTGGACTTCTTGATCTTGAAGTTGTCGGGCAGCACCGCGCCAACCACGGCGACCGGCGCCACCATGCCCTCGTGCACATTGGGCGCGCCGCAGACGATGGTCAGCGGTTCGGCCTCCCCAACATCGACCTGGCAGACACGCAGACGATCGGCATCCGGATGCGGCTCCACCTTCGCCACCCGGCCCACGCGCACACCACTGAACGCGGGTGCCGCCGCCTCGATCGCGTCCAGCTCCAGCCCCGCCATGGTCAGGCGGTGGCCCAGCTCCTCGGGGGTTTCGTCGATCTGCAGCCAGTCCCGCAGCCACTGAATACTGATGCGCATTAGCCGGTCCGTCCGAATTGGCGAATGAATCGGATGTCGTTGTCGAAGAACAGGCGCAGGTCATTCACGCCGTGGCGCAGCATTGCCATCCGCTCGACCCCGAGACCGAAGGCAAAGCCGGTGTACTGCTCCGGGTCGATGCCCACATGGCCCAGCACGTTCGGATGCACCATGCCGCAGCCCATCACCTCCAGCCAGCCGGTATGGCTGCACACCCGGCAGCCGTCACCGCCGCAGTGCACGCACTGGATATCGACCTCGGCCGAGGGCTCGGTGAACGGGAAGTACGACGGACGAAAGCGCGTGGCCAGGTCGTCGCGGTCGAAGAAGCTCTGCAGGAACGCGCTGAGTACGCCACGCAGATCCGCGAAGGTGATGTCCTCGTCCACGCAGAGCCCCTCCACCTGGTGGAACATCGGGCTGTGCGTCAGATCGGAGTCGCAGCGGTAGACCCGCCCCGGCGCGATCACGCGCAGCGGCGGCTTCTGCTGTTCCATGGTGCGGATCTGCACCGGCGAGGTATGGGTGCGCAGGACGCGGTGCGCGTCAAAATAGAACGTGTCGTGCATCGCCCGCGCGGGGTGATGTTCGGGGATATTCAGCGCCTCGAAGTTGTGGAAGTCATCCTCGACCTCGGGGCCTTCGGCCACGCGGAACCCGAGTCCGGCGAAAAACGCCTCAATGCGCTCCAGCGTATGGGTAATCGGATGCAGCGAGCCTTCGGGCAGACGACGTCCCGGCAGGGTCACGTCCACCTGCTCGCTGGCCAGCTGCTCGGCCAGGGCGCTGTCGGCCAGGGCCTGCTTGCGGGCCTCGATCAGGCCACCGATCTCGGTCTTGGCCTCGTTGACCTTCTGGCCGGCGGCCGGGCGTTCCTCCGCCGGCAGCTTGCCGAGCTCCTTCAGCTGGGCGGTAATCGAGCCCTTCTTGCCCAGGTACTGCACCCGGACATCATCCAGCGCCTTCAGGTCAGTGGCCGCCTCGATGCGGTCGCGGGCCTCGGCGACGAGCTGTTGCAGTTGCTCCACGTGCATTCCCCGAAAATGGTAGGCGACGGATGCCCGCCGTCCTGGTGTTCCCTGTTCCCGAAACAAAAAAGGGAGGGCGTCGACCCTCCCCTTTCCGGGACCCGCCAGGCAGCACTCCCGGCGGGTAATCCTGCAGGACCTCGTCAGGCCGGCAGTGCGGCCTTGGCCTTTTCGGCAATCTTGCCGAAGGCGGTCAGGTCGTGCACGGCCAGATCGGCCAGGCTCTTGCGGTCGATCTCGATCTCGGCCTTCTTCAGACCCGCCATCAGGCGGCTGTAGGACAGATCGAACTGACGGGCCGCCGCATTGATGCGGACGATCCACAGCGACCGGAACTGGCGCTTTTTCTGGCGACGGTCACGGTAGGCATACTGGCCGGCCTTGATGACGGCCTGGTTGGCAACGCGGAAGACGTTCTTCCGGGCGCCGTAGTAGCCCTTGGCCTGCTTGAGGACCTTCTTGTGACGGGCGTGAGCGGTTACACCGCGCTTGACTCGTGGCATGTCTTTCTTCCTCGGTCAGATCAACGGTACGGCAGCATTTTGCGCACGGCGGCGACATCCGCCTCGTGCACCATGGCCGGACTGCGCAGTTGACGCTTACGCTTGGTGGATTTCTTGGTCAGGATGTGGCTGCGGTGCGACTGGAACCGCTTGTACTTCCCGGACCCGGTACGGGCGAAGCGCTTGGCCGCACCCCGATTGGTCTTGATCTTTGGCATTGCTCTCTCCGGCATTTTGGGCCGTACCCGATTCGGGCCGGCCGTTTATGGGAGGACCGGCAGGTATGCGGAGACCTGCGCGATCCTTGTTGTCTGACCGGCCTACTTCTTCTTGCCGGTCAGCACCATGATCATCTGGCGTCCTTCCATCTTCGGCCGCTGCTCGACGACCGCGATATCGGACATGTCCTGCTCGATCTTGTCCAGCAGCTCGCCACCCAGCTCCTGGTGGCGCATTTCGCGACCGCGGAAGCGGATGGTCACCTTGCCCTTGTCGCCGCCCTCGATGAAGCGGCGCAGGTTGCGAATCTTGACGTTGTAGTCGCCCTCGTCCGTACCCGGACGGAACTTCACTTCCTTGATCTGGATCTGTTTCTGCTTCTTCTTGGCTTCCTGCGCCTTCTTCGCCTGCTCGAACTTGAACTTGCCGTAGTCCATGATCCGGGCCACGGGTGGCTCGGCATTCGGTGAGATCTCGACCAGGTCCAGGCCGCTTTCCTGGGCCATTTCCAGGGCCTCTGCAGTACTGCAGACGCCGCGATTCTCGCCCTCGGCGTCGATCAGTCGGATTTGCGGGCACGTGATCTGATCGTTCAGGCGGACCGTTTTCGCTGCGCTAATAGCCTTCTCTCCAGTTCAAGGTTCAGTGTTGGCGACTGGCGACCTCCTCCCGGAGGCGCTCGCCGAAGGCCTCGACGCTCATCACGCCAAGGTCTTCTCCGCTTCGTGTACGCACCGCGACCTGCCCGTTTTCCTTTTCCTTGTCACCAAGGACCAACAGGTACGGCACGCGCTTGAGCGTGTGCTCGCGAATCTTAAAGCCGATCTTCTCGTTTCTCAAGTCGGACTCGACCCGGAATCCCTTGTCCCGCAGCGCCCTGGTGACCTCGCGGGCGTAGTCGTCCTGGCGCTCGGTGATCGTCAGCACCTCGGCCTGCACCGGGGCCAGCCAGGTCGGAAAATGACCGGCGTAGTGCTCGATCAGCACGCCGAAGAAGCGCTCTACCGAACCCAGCAGCGCGCGGTGGATCATGATCGGACGGCGGCGCTCGTTATCCTCGGCCACGTATTCCATGTCGAAACGCTCGGGCAGGTTGAAGTCCAGCTGTACCGTGGAGCACTGCCATTCGCGGCCGATCGCGTCGTGGATCTTGATGTCGATCTTCGGGCCGTAGAAGGCGCCACCGCCCTCGTCCACCGAGTACTCCAGCCCCTTCTTCTCGATCGCGGAGCGCAGCGAGGCGGTCGCGTGCTCCCAGATCGCGTCGGAGCCGACCGCGTCTTCGGGCTTGGTCGAGAGGTTCACGTCGAACTTCTCGAACCCGAAGGTCTGCAGGACCTCCAGCGTCAGGTCGATCACCGCCATCACCTCGGCCTCGATCTGGTCCTCGCGGCAGAAGATGTGGGCGTCGTCCTGGGTGAAGCCGCGCACACGCATCAGCCCGTGCAGCGCGCCGGACATCTCGCGGCGGTAGACCGTGCCCATCTCCGCCCAGCGCAGCGGCAGGTCGCGGTAGGAATGCAGCCGATCCTTGTACATCAGCACATGGAACGGGCAGTTCATCGGCTTGAGCTGGAAGGCCTGGTGCTCGTCTTCCATCGGCTCGTACATGGACTCGGCGTAGAAGTCCGCGTGGCCGGAGGTCTTCCACAGCTCCAGGTTCGCGATGTGCGGCGACACGACGAAGTCGTAGCCCGCCTTCTCGTGCATGTCGTACCAGTATTTCTCGATCTCGCGACGGATGCGCGCGCCCTTCGGGTGCCAGAACACCAGACCGCCACCGGCCTCGTCCTGGATCGAGAACAGGTCCAGCTCCTGGCCGATCTTGCGATGATCGCGGCGCTCGGCCTCCTTCAGGCGTTCCAGATGTTCCTTCAACTGGTCCTTGTTCGGCCAGGCAGTGCCATAGATGCGCTGCAGCATCTCGTTGTCGGAATCGCCGCGCCAGTAGGCACCGGCCACCTTGGTCAGCTTGAAGGCCTTCAGCTTGCCGGTGGACGGGATATGCGGGCCACGGCAGAGGTCGACGAAGTCGCCCTGCTTGTACAACGAAATGTTTTCCCCCTGCGGAATGCTGGCAATGATCTCGGCCTTGTACTCCTCGCCCATGTCGCGGAAGTACTTGACCGCCTCGTCGCGGTCCATCAGCGAGCGCTCCACCGGCAGGTCCTGCTTGGCCAGCTCCTTCATGCGCTTCTCGATCTTCTCCAGATCCTCCGGCGTGAAGCCGCGGTCATAGGCGAAGTCGTAGTAGAAGCCGTTCTCGATGGTCGGGCCGATGGTCACCTGCGCCTCGGGAAAGAGCTGCTTGACCGCCTGCGCCATCAGGTGCGCGGTCGAATGCCGGATGATCTCCACCCCCTCCGGGTCGCGGTCGGTCACGATCGCAACGTCCGCGTCGTCGTCGATCTCGTGGCGGGCATCGACCAGCTGGCCATTCACCTTGCCGGCCAGGGTCGCCTTGGCGAGGCCCGGACCGATGTCCTTGGCCACATCCAGCACGGTGACTGGATGATCGAACTCGCGGCGGCTGCCGTCGGGGAGGGTTACTGCGGGCATTGCGAGGCTCCTTCGCCGACCCATACGCGGGGTCGAACGTCGCGTATCAGAAATTGAAGATTGCCGGAAACGACAACGGCGCGAAGCGTATCACACGCCCCGCGCCGCGGCAGGTTTCCCGGCCTGCAGCCGGGATTCCCGGATAGCCCCTTACATGTGCTCTTCGATGAACAGATAGGTCCGGTTCACGTTGGGGCGGTGCCAGTCGTCGTAATGGCGCAGGTGCTTGAACTCTTCAAGGTCCGCGAGCCGCTCCACTACCTCGTCCAGCGACTCCCAGTCCTCGATCCCGGCGCTCACCTCGCGCACCAGCAACTCCAGGTAGTCGCCGGTATCCTGGCGCGCCTCGGCCATGTCGGTGGCCCGCCCGTGGCCCGGCACCACGATCTCCGGATCGATGGATTCCAGATGTCGGAACGCCTCCAGCTTCTCCATCGGGTTGCTGAACGGATGGATCCCCAGCATGCGCTCGGTGTAGACGATGTCGCCGGTGAATACGACATCCTCGCCCGGCAGGTGGACCATGATATCGCCCGGGAAATGGGCGTCCCCGGCATAGATCAACTCGAAGTCGACCCCGCCCACCGTCAAGGTGTATTCGTCGGCATCAATGGGATTGGGTGCCGGCACCGGCTCGGTGCCTTCCATCGCCTCTTCGCCGACTGCATTCGCCAGCGAAGCGATCTGACTCTCACCGCGCTCGGCCTGGGTGCTGGCAGTGCGCTTGAGCGCAACCAGCTCCGCGCCCTGCTCCTGGAAGTAGCCATTGCCCAGCCAGCGATGATCCTGCGAACCCACCGAGATCACATGCGTGATCGGCTGATCCGTGACCTCGGCGATGGCCTCGGCCATGCGTTCGGCGACCTTGTAGCTCGGCCCCGAGTCGATCAGGACCACGCCCTCGTCGGTCACGACAAAGCCCGTGTTGTTGGTGAAACCAAGATTCTCCGGCGTGCGGTTCTCCAGCGAGCCGTAGAAATACCAGACGCGATCCGTCAGCTGGATCGGCTCCAGCACCGTCTCGATGGGCCGGTCGTGGGGCTCGTCGTTTTCGTCCCCGGCCTGCGCAATCAGGGCCAGGCCCATCAGCACAACGGCCAGCACTGGCCCTACGGTCCAGCGCCTCTTCAATTGCCTATCCATCCAAACATCCTCATTAAGCGGGTTTCGCCCCCGGTTGGAGAGCCTGCAAACGTGTCGCGCGTACCCCGGCCTTGGAACGCCCGTTCGGACCGTTATTGGTTTTCAGCGATTATATGCGCTTTCGCACATATTTAGACAGGGTTCACATCAGCACCGTGGCTGCGAGTCTCCTGTCGAACCATGCAGCGCACGAACGACCCACCGCGCCGCCAGCGGGAACAGACCGACCGCTACCAGTGAGGCAATCAAGCCGGGCGAGAAAATCCCTTCGGGCCCGTCCAGTCGACTGATCTGAGTACCGGCATTGGCAAAGACGATCGTGGCCGGGAGCATTCCCAGTTGCGACACCCAGTAATACGTCCACGTCCGGATGTGCATCAGGCCCATGCCTGCGTTGATCACAAAGAAGGGGAAGGCCGGCGTCAGACGCAGCGCGAACAGGTAATAGGCCCCCTCGCGCTCGAAGCCACGATTGATGGGGTCCAGGCGATCCGCGAACCGGCGCTGCAGGGGCTCGCGCGCGATCGTGCGCGCCACCAGAAATGTTAGCGTCGCGCCCAGTGTGGAGGCGAAGGACGACAGCACGCTGCCCCAGAAAACGCCGAAGATAGCCCCGCCCGCCAGCGTCATGATCACGATACCGGGCAACGACAACGCCGCCACCACCACATACACAAGGAAGAACACCACCGCCACCAACAGCGGGCGGGCCGCACGCTGATCCTCCAAATCGCCCTGCGCCGCCTGCAGGCGCTCGAACTCCAGGAAACGGCCCAAATCGAGCGCGAAGAACGCGATCAATGCAGCCACCGCAAGGATGGCCACCACCCAGTACGCTCGATTCACCGGCCCTCTCCCGACACACATTCGTCAAAACGCTGGACCCGGACGCTGCCCGCGTGCGTACATTGGCCGCATGAATACACAGCCCCACCCATACGATGCCCTCAAACCCACCGTTATTCTCGATGCGGTGGAAACCACCGGCCTGCGCTGCGATGGCCGCCTGCTCGCGCTGAACAGCTACGAAAACCGGGTGTACCAGATCGGCATCGAGGATGCGACGCCGGTCATCGCGAAGTTCTACCGCCCCGGCCGCTGGAGCGACCAGGCGATCGTCGAAGAACATGCGTTCAGCCAGGAACTGGCCGCTCGGGAGGTTCCCGTGGTGGCGCCCTTGGCTGGGCAGGACGGGGAAACGCTGCACCATCATCAGGGCTTTCGCTTCGCGGTTTATCCGCGCTGCGGCGGCCGCACGCCGGACCTGGAGCAGTCCGTTACGCTGCAGCGCATCGGACGGTTCATTGCGCGAATTCACGAAGTGGGCCACAGCACGCCGTTCCACGAACGCATCACGCTGGAACCGGGGACTCTGGGTGAGCAGGCGCGGCAGGACGTGCTCGCCTCCGGTTACCTGCCCCCGGGGCTGCAGACGGTCTACCGTGACCTCAGTGCGGACCTGATCAGCCGCATGCAGCGAAACACCGAGGCCGTGGGCCCCGTCCCGCAGCTGCGGCTGCATGGCGACACCCACCCGGGCAACATCCTGTGGACCGACGACGGCCCCCACTTCGTTGACCTCGACGACGCCTGCAATGGACCCGCAATGCAGGATCTGTGGATGTTTCTCTCCGGCGAACCGCCGGAGATGGCGGGGCAGCTACGCGATCTGCTGGGGGGCTACGAGACGTTCATGCGCTTCGACCGCCGCGAGCTGGGCCTGATCAACACCCTGCGCACGCTACGTATCCTGCGCCACGCCGCCTGGCTGGCCCGCCGCGCGGACGATCCCGCGTTCATCGACGGATTCCCCGTGTTCTACACCCCGCGCTACTGGGAAGAGCACATCCTGACCCTGCGGGAACAGGCGGCCGCACTGGACGAGCCTGCACTGGAACTGGACAGCCCGGGGGCCGTGGCCAGGGGCTACTGGGATCTGTAGTCCTCAGGCCTGCAGGTCAAAGTGCGATCCGAGGTGCTCGTTGGAGTTGGACTGCACCGAGCCATCGGGCATGAAGGTCTGGCCCATGTCCGCTTTGTCGTCCGGATCGGCGTCCATCCGGGGGGCATCGTCAGCCTGCTGGGTCCCATTGACCTGACCGCCAGCCAGCGGCATCGCGGTGGCCTGGGTTGGCGGGGACGCGTTGATGCCCTGGGGCGAAAATGCCGCCTCGTGTGCCGTGGGGGCGTGCGTGGTGGCCGCAGGCTGAGCGACATGCGGGGAGGTCGAGACGCCCGCGCCCAGCCCGTTGACCGGACCGTTCCCCTGCGCTTGCATGGCGGCCTGTGCCTGCTGGGCGGGCTGTGCGTGTGCCGCGGGCCCCGCCTGTGCCGCCTGGTTGCCGGCCTGCCCGGCGTTGTTCGTGGCCTGCGCCGAATGGGCCGGCCGCGCCAGGGCCGCCTGATTCATGCCAATGCCGTCGATCATGGGGTGCTCCCGGTTTTCATTGCATCCGGCTCCCAAGCAGCGACCATGCCAGAACAGTGGCATTGACCGCGAAGGGCACCATGAGGCGCTCCCCGGGGCGCCTGCCCCTTGTCGCTGCCTTGTCCGGGGCGGCAACCAATATCCGCCCGCCAGCAAGGGTGTTCCGGTCAACCCGGGGTTATTCGCAACCGATATCCTCGTGCCAGAGGTCCGGGTGGCGTTCGATGAAGGCGGTCATCAGTTCCTGGCAGGCGGCATCCTGCAGCACATCGACCTGCACACCATGCGAGCGCAGCCAGTCCTCCTCCCCCATGAAGGTGGCGTTTTCGCCGACCACCACACGCGGGATGCCATACAGTACGATCGCCCCGCTGCACATCGCGCAGGGCGAGAGCGTCGTATAAAGCGTGCATTCTCGGTAGACGCTCGCGGGCTGGCGTCCGGCGTTTTCCAGAGCATCCATCTCGGCATGCAGGATGGCGCTGCCGCTCTGAACCCGCCGATTGTGCCCGCGGCCGACGATGCGGCCGCCGTGCTCGATGACCGAACCAATCGGGATACCCCCTTCATCCCAGCCGGTTCGCGCCTCGTCCAGTGCTGCTTCCAGAAACGGATTCATGACATTCGTCCAGGGTTGCTCGCAGCGCATTGTGTACACTCAAACACGCGGGTTCTACACCGGCACCACCCAATCCCTCCCCGCCCTCCCTGTAGCGGGTTCGATACAAGAGGCCTACCATGCGCCGCCGCGTCATCGGCATTCCTGTCGGTATCCTCCTGGGCCTCGCGCTTGCCTTCGTGCTGGTGAACGTTGCCCTCTTTAACCTCCTGCCGAAACCCGACCGGGTGAAGTCTCCGGTGGCCATCGACTACGGCACCTCGGACAGTGCATTTCGCCGCGGGATGGGGCTCACGCTGCAACAGCCGATTGTTTCCGGCAATGCACTGGAACTGCTGCGTGACGGCGAGGCGATCTACGACGCCAAAATCGAGGCCATCGAGGCTGCCGAGCATACAGTCACGTTCGAGGTGTACGAGTTCTGGGGCGACCAGGCCGCGCGCTTCGCAGAGGCGTTTGCACGCGCGGCAGAACGCGGGGTTAGGGTGCATGTGGTCATTGATTACATCGGCTCGGTCCACGCCTCTCAGGAAAAATTCGACCGCATGACCGATGCCGGCGCGGAGGTTGTGCGCTGGCGCAAGCCCTCCTGGTATCAGATGTCACGTTTCAACCACCGCACCCACCGCAAGATTCTGGTGGTGGACGGTCGCACAGGATTCATTGGCGGCGCCAATGTGGCGGATTCCTGGGTGCCCGGTGAGGATCGCGAACCCTACCGTGACAACCACTTCCGCGTTACCGGACCTGTGGTGGGCAATCTGCAGGCCGCGTTCATGGAAACCTGGCTGGATGCGATGGGCGAACTACTGCTGGGCGATGCCTACTACCCAGAGCTGGAGGCTGAAGGCGAGCTGGATGCGCAAGTCGTCAACAGTGCCCCGCGCGAGGGGCGCCATCGGGTCCGCAAAATGTTCCTGCACGCACTGGCCGCCGCAGAAGACCAGGTGACCATCGCCACGGCGTATTTCTATCCCGACCCGGACTTTCTCGTCGCCCTGACCGAGGCCGCGGAGCGCGGCGTGGAGATCCGGGTACTCATGCCGGGCGACACCATGTCCTTCGGCTTCGTGCGTCACGCCTCGGTTAATCGCTGGCGACCGATACTGGAAGCCGGCGTGGAACTGTACGAATACCACCCGCGGATGTATCACTCCAAGCTGGTCAGCGTGGACGACCGCTGGGCCAGCATCGGGTCTGCCAATCTGCATAACCGATCATTCCGCCTGAATGACGAGACCAACCTGAACATTTTTGATGAAGACTTTGCCCGCTCGATCCGTGAACTGATCGAGGAAGACAAGGCCGATGCCGAGCGCATGACGATCGAGGCCTGGGAGAATCGCCCCTGGAAGTACCGGATCTATGGCTGGATCGCGCGCATTATTGGGCCCTACATATAGAGGGCCCGCGCGCTGGGTCAGTCGGTGACGGGCCGAGCCCGACCGTCGGCATCGAGCTGTACCACCAGCATATCGCCCGCACCGAGACTGCGCCCCGACAGCCCCATGACGTTCGCGCGATGCGTGACATATACCGCCGGTCCCGCATCGCGCGCGACCTCCGCCGCCAGATGTGCGTGCCACGCGCGCATCCAACGCTCCCGATCGGATTCGTTAGTGCGAAAGATCGAGCCCAACGCACCCAGGATCTGCGGCTCGCCATAACCCAGCAAACGGGCCGTATCCGCATTCCGGCACCATGGGCCGGCGAACACCCGGATTGCGTCCAACCCGGCCGCGCGCAGGCGCTCGCCAATCTCGCGAGCCTGCTCCCGCCCCGCCGCAGAGAGGTTGCGCTGGGTGGAACAGTCTTCCAGTTCGAAGCCCGCGGGGTCGCCGATCCCCGGCGCGGCCGCATGCCGCATCAACAGGATCCGGTGGGGCTCCTGTAACTGGGCCACGAGCGCGCGCTCGCTGGCCAGGTCATTCGCCCACAGCGGGGCCATGAGGATCCACCCCAGTACACAGACCACACCAACCAGCAGCCGCTTCACGGACGCGTTTTCCTCGAACGGTGACGCCAACAGGCGTCGAAATACCGGGGAAATGCGGTGGCCCCGTATATGCCTAGCGATTGGGGTGACAGACCCCGTGATCGCAGCGCGCCCGCCAGCGTCGACGGGCAATCCAGTTATAGGCCCGATCCATCAGGCGCACCACGGGAGGCAGCCGCGCGAGCACCGCCCCCAGCGCGCGGTAATACGGCAGCTGCCGCCAGACAACGACAAACGCCCAGGCGCCACTGTGGATCTGCCCCGTGGCGTCGACCGCGTGCATCCGCCGCATCGCGGCATCCCAGTCGATCCCCCACGGCTCGAGTGGCGAGGCGTCGGCATGGATATCTCGCCAGTCCACGTGACCCGCGTGATCCAGACGCTGGTAGTGCCCGATCTCGCGACGGCAAAGCGGACAGCCACCATCAAAAAAGACCACTGGACGCCGCGGGGAACCCATGGGGTCAGGCGTGACCCACCGGGCCCAGGTACTGGTGCTCGGACTGCTGCAAGGACCCCAGCGCGCGTTCGACGACATCCCGCGCCAGGTCACGCGTCATCTCCGGATGTGCAGGGATCATGTCCGTGCGCACGGCGAGTGCCATCGCCAGCGCCTGGAGCACGTCACCATTGCAGGTGTCGCCCAGCACCCCGATCTCGTGATCAAGGGTATCGACCAGCCGGTCAAGCAGCTGCTGTACGCGTACAGCGGAGCCGGTTTCGGGGTGCAAACGAAACTCGAAGGAAACAGCCTCACCGCTGGGTGTCGTATACCGATAGGGCATTACGTCCATGAGTCTCTCCTTCTCTTTCGCGTGGATGGGGTGGGGTCACCAGACAATACTCCGGCTTGCAAGGTTGGGCCACGTACGACACAAACAGTTCACCCGATGACGAGATTCCTCACCGGACGTCACTGAATGGGTATCCACGTGAAGGGCGCTAGTCGAGGTATTCTTTTGCCCATGAACGCCGTTTGCTGCTTGCACCCAGGGAGATACTGATGGCCCGTCAACAGCGCGGACTCATCGCACCCCTCCTGAGCGCGCTGGCCTGGCTGCTGGCCGGGGCGCTTGCTCTTGTGATTACCGTCGCACTCGGGCTGATTGTCCTGTTCGCCAAGGTCAACCCGCCTTATGGTATGGCCATGGTGGTCGCCACGGACTGGCAGACCGCCTCGCGCCTGCGCCCGGAATGGCAGCGACTGGATGATCTGCCACGCCACTTGATGCTCGCGGTGATCGCGGCGGAAGACCAGAACTTCCCCGTGCATCGCGGTTTCGACTGGGGATCCATGCGTCAGGCCGTGGATGACCACATGCTGCGGGGACAGCGCCTGCGCGGGGCCAGTACGATCAGTCAGCAAACGGCCAAGAACCTCTTTCTGTGGCACGAAAGATCCTGGATGCGCAAGACACTGGAAGCGGGCCTGACCGCGGGCATGGAGACCGTCTGGCCCAAGCGACGCATCCTCGAGGTGTACCTGAACCTGGCGGAATGGGGCCCCGGCATCTACGGCATCGAGCACGCGGCCCAGCACTACTTTGGCGTCCCGGCGCGCGAGCTGGACCGCCACCAGGCGGCACGCCTGGCCGCGATCCTGCCCAGCCCCGGTGCCTACAACCCGGTGCACCCGGGACCGCGGCTGACCCAGCGCATCGCCTGGATCGAACGCCAGATGAATCAGCTGGGTATCGCCTGGCTGGATCCCATGCTGCTGGAATAGTCCCTGCGCTCGCTCCGCGGGCGTGAAAATGCCTTGTCGTTTCCCTAGACTACATGCCTCCGCTGTCGCACGGATGCTCGCACTGGCGTCCTCCTGGCGACCCGCGAACCCCGTCCAAACCCGAGGTCCGCCCGTGTCCCCCAGCCGCTTTTTGCGTCTCCCCATCTTCCTCCTCCTGACCCTCTTCTTGCTGTCGCTGCTCATGCCCCTGGGGACCGTTCAGGCCCAGGAGGGCGGTGACGGACGCGATCTGCATGACGCGCTGATCGAGGCACTGGAAAACGAAGAGGCACGCGAGCGCCTGCTCGAGACATTGCGTGCCGAACGGACCGGGAACGACGAAAGCACGGCAGACGAGGCGGCCGTCGACACCGACGAGCCGATGTCGATCCCGCGCCAGATCGCCCAGGTCACACAATCGCTCGCAGAAGGCACGGTGCAGGAGATTCGGGCGCTGAACGAGATCGCCACGGACATTGGCGAACAGATGCGCACGATCGATCTAGTGGTGTTTGGCGCCGGCGTGCTGGACCTGGCGATCCTGATTGTGCTGACGGTTGCCGGCTTTCTGATTCTGCGACGCCTGGGCCACCCGATGTTCGCCGCCCTGGATCGCTGGGTGATTCACTCACCGAGGCAGTATCACCTGCTGCGTGCGCTTCCGGCGGTCCTGCTGGCGGCGCTGATCGACTTTCTGGTCGTCCTTCTGGCCTGGGTGGGGGGCTATGGGCTCGCACTCTTTGTCCTCGGGGAATCCGGCGAGATGCTCATGCGGCATTCGTTGTTCCTCAATGCCTTCCTGCTGATCGAAGTGACCAAGGCGGCCCTGCGATTGATCTTTGCCACGCGCTATCAAGGCCTGCGGCTGCTGCCGATGGCCGGTGACGAGGCGGCCTACTGGAATGCCTGGCTGGCACGCCTGGTGACCTACATCGGTTACGGCCTGCTTCTGCTGGTACCGATCACCAACAATCACATCTCCAGCGAGGCCGGCCGTTCGCTCGGCCTGCTGGTGATGCTGACCGCCTTCCTCTATGCAGCGGTCATCATCCTGCAGAACCGTCAACGCGTGCATGACCGCCTGATCCTGGTCGCCAACCGCGCCGGCTTCGCCTTTACGCGCATGATGCTGACGTTTCTGGCGAACGCCTGGCACTGGATCGCGCTGCTCTACTTCCTGACCCTGGCGATTGTCAGCATTACCCGCCCGGAAGATGCCCTGCCCTTCATGGCCAGGGCCACCGGGCAAACGATTCTGGCCATGTTCATCGGCGTCTTTGTCGCCAACGTGCTCAGCCAGATCATTGGCCGCGAGATCCGGGTCCCGGACGAGACACGGGTCAAGTTCCCGATGCTCGAGGCCCGCCTGAACTCCTATATCCCCAAGGCCCTCAAGACGATGCGCCTGGTGATCCTTCTGATCGTGCTGGCTGTCATCCTGGACGCCTGGGGCCTGTTCAATCTCGGCGCCTGGATTGCCTCCGATGCAGGCATGTATGTCCTCGGCACCGCGATCTCGGTCGCCCTGATCCTGATCGGTGCGCTGGTCATCTGGCTTGTATTCGCCAGCTGGATCGAGCACCGCCTGAGCCCGAATACCGGCGAGGGCGAGCCCGGCGCACGCGAGAAGACCCTGCTGACCCTGTTCCGTAACGCGGTCGCCGTCGTGCTGGCCGTGATGACCACCATGATCGTGCTGGCCGAGATTGGCGTGAATATCGGCCCGCTGCTGGCCGGCGCCGGTGTACTCGGCCTGGCGGTTGGCTTCGGCGCGCAAAAACTGGTGCAGGACATCATCACCGGGGTGTTCATCCAGCTGGAGAAAGCCATCAACACCGGGGATGTGGTCACGGTGGCCGGGATGACCGGCGTGGTCGAAAAGCTCACGATCCGCTCCATGGGGCTGCGCGACCTGTCCGGGACCTACCACCTGATCCCGTTCTCCTCGGTGGATGCCGTCTCCAACTACATGCGCGATTACGCCTATCACGTGGGCGAGTATGGCGTGGCTTACCGCGAGGATATCGACGAAGTCATCGTGCGCCTGCGCGAGGCCTTCGAAGAGCTCAAGGAAGATCCCGATCAGGGCCCGAACATCCTCGACGAGATGGAGGTCCATGGCGTGACCGCGCTGGCCGACAGCTCGGTCAACGTGCGCATCCGCATCAAGACCCTGCCGGGGATGCAGTTCGGCCTCGGCCGTGCGTTCAATCGCCTGGTCAAGAAGCACTTCGACGCCGCCGGCATCGAGATCCCGTTCCCGCACCAGACCATCTACTTCGGTCAGGAAAAGGACGGCAGTGCCCCGCCCGCGCACTTACGCCTGACCCAGGAAAAGGGCGAGGGCACCGACGACGGGCGCGACTACTCGAAAGACCAGCGGGCGCGCCCCAATCCGAAGCACAAGGGCGATTACGACGAAGCCGAGGACTGAGGCCGCGTGGAATTCGCACGGGCTACTTCCCCCGGGACGGAAGTCGAGCCATGATGAAGGCATGCGACTGCTGATTCTGCTCGCACCGCTCGTGCTGCTCCTGGCCTGGGCCCCGAGCTGGTGGGTACGCCAGACGATGAAGAAGTACAGCCAGCCGGAGGACCGCTACGACGGGACCGGCGCAGAGCTGGCGCGTGATCTGCTGGATCGCCATGGCCTGCAAGACGTGCGTGTCGAATCCACCCGCGACGGCGACCACTACGACGCCTTTGATCGCGCGGTACGGCTGTCGGAGGACAACCACGATGGCCGCTCGCTCACCGCAATCACCGTGGCCGCGCACGAAGTGGGTCATGCGGTGCAGCATGCTCAGGAATACCCGCCCCTGCGCATGCGCAGCAACCTGGTCTGCCTTTCCCGTTACGGCCAGCAGATCGGGGCCTGGCTGATGGTCGCAATCCCCGTGATCACTCTAATCGCCAGGCATCCGGCGCCGGGCATCCTGTTTTTCCTGGCCGGGATCCTGTCGATGGGGCTCGCCGCGCTGGTGCACTTCGTCACCCTGCCCACCGAATTCGACGCGAGCTTCCGCCGGGCCCTGCCCATGCTCCGCCGGGGCAATTACCTGCACCCGCCGGACTACCCGCATGCCCAGCGCATCCTCAAGGCCGCGGCCTATACTTACCTCGCTCAGTCCCTGATGAGCCTGTTGAACATCGCGTCCTGGTTCCGCTTCCTGCGCCGTTAGGGAAACACTGACGCATGGCCCGATGTCCGTTGTGCGCCAGCCTTCTGCACCCGTTCTTCAGCCGCGGGGTGCGTGATCCCTCGCCCGGGGGTTACCAGCGCTGTCGCCATTGTTCCCTGATCGTCCTCGAGCGCGAGTACTGGCCCACACCCAACTTCGAGCGCGACTACTACCAGACGCACGAGAACCGCCCGGATGATGCCGGATATCGGCGCTTCCTGGGCCGCCTGCTTGCGCCGCTGGAGGCGCACTGTCCACCGCCAGCACAGGGCCTTGACTGGGGCTGTGGCCCTCATCCGGTACTGGCGGACATGCTGCGTGCGCGGGGCTATTCCATGCAGGCCTTTGATCCGGTTTTTGCGCCCGACCGCCCGCACGCCGGCGAATGCTTCGATCTCGTCACCTGTACCGAGGTCCTCGAACACCTGCATGACCCGATCGCCACACTTGCGGGGATGGCCGCCCTTCTGCGCCCCGGCGGCACGCTGGCGATCATGACCGGCTGGCCGCCTCCCGCGGCGGCCTTTCATCGTTGGCACTATCGCCGAGACCCCACCCATGTGGCCTTCTACGGGCCCGACACCCTGCGCTGGATCGCCGCGCATCTTGGCTGGGAGATCCACCTGACGGCGCCGGACATTGCGCTTTTCGGAACCCCACGGCCCTAGGGAGACGCTGATTGAATCGCACGTCCGCGTTGGTGCCCCCTGTTTTCCGAGACAAGGCGCGTCGTGCAGCGGGTAGTGGTTCTACCCACAAGCGGCGCAACGCAGGATCGGGGAACAGGGGGCACCAGCCCCACCAGCCATTCAAAGCAGGGGCTCGGCCGCCCGTTGTTGATCAAAAACGGGCGCGCGCACAACGTTGCGGTTCCCTTGTGCAGAATGACTGCACGGCAGTCACCGCGCCTTGTTCGCACGCAAAAGCGACTCGAGCGCGGACGCGCGATTCAATCAGCGTCTCCCTAGTCAGCGTCTCCCTAGAGCGTCGAAAAACGAGAAGCCTGCAACGAAAACCGGGGTGCCCCGGAAACGCACGCTCGCGCCTGTTAAGCTGTTGTTAAGTCGCCACGCACTAAGCTTCCCACCGTACTTTCATGAGGAGAATTGTTATGACGAACCGTTCCCGGCCTCTCGCCGGTTTGATTGCCGCCGCCGCGCTCGCGCTCGCCAGCCCGCTGGTCATGGCCCAGGGCATGGGTCAGGAAGGCATGGGCCAGCAGGGACAGCAGCAAGGCGGTGCCGACCCGCAAATGGAAATGCAGCAACTGCAGCAGACCCTGGCCGAGACCCAGCAGCAGGCGATCGAGAACAACCCCGATCTGGAACAAAAGGGCGAAGAGCTTGAAAACCTGGTGCTCAACAAGATGGAAGAGGCCGGCTATCAGCCGCGCCAGGATCTCGAGACCCTGGAAGGTGCCGAAGAACGCCTGCGCGACCCGGACCTGAGCGCCGAGGAACGCCAGCAGGTAATTCAGTCCGAAGACGTCCAGCAGGCGCAGATGAACCTGCAGGAGGCCCAGCAGGCCGTGGCGCAGGACGAGGAGATCATCTCCGCTCAGGAATCGCTGCGTGAAGACCTGATGGCCGCGATGCGCGAAGAGAATCCGGACATCGATGATGTCATCGCGCGTCTGGAAAACCTGCAGCAGGAAATGCAGCAGGGCGGCAGCCCGGGCATGGCACCCCCGCAGTAAGCCACGCCGAAGCATACGCCGAAAGCCCCGGTCACCGTTGGTGACCGGGGCTTTTTTGTTTGAACCTCGACGGTCCATCACGCCCCGTTACATTTCTTATGCTCTATATGTCGCATTGAATACCTTTGATAGAAGAAAATAAGCCAACCTTCTATAATCTGCGCTCCCCTGACTGCGCCCGGCCCAAGCCCGGGCCAGACATGGCTGCCAATCACGTGACGACGGCCCTGGCAGCCATACGGCCCGGGTGCGCCGGGCACGCGGGATCGCTCGACTAGCCGTCGTCTTCGTCACGAACAGGCCAAGCGAGTACCGCCATGAATTCGATCCTGCTGCGCATCTTTCCGTTCCTGAGCTGGCGCCCCACCAAGGAAACGCTCAACGCGGATCTGATCGCCGGGATCTCGGTGGCCCTGGTCCTGATTCCGCAATCCATGGCCTATGCGCAGCTGGCCGGCCTGCCTCCGGTATACGGGCTCTATGCCTCGCTGCTGCCGGTGATGGTGGCCGCGCTGTGGGGTTCCTCGAATCAGCTCGCTACCGGCCCGGTCGCAGTGGTATCCCTGCTGACGGCATCGGCCCTGGTGCCGCTTGCGGCCGAGGGCTCCTCCGAATTCATCATGCTGGCAATCGCACTGGCCCTGATCGTGGGCGTGATCCAGCTGGTCATGGGCCTGTTCAAGCTAGGTGCGCTGGTCAGCTTCATCTCCCACCCGGTGATCGTCGGTTTTACCAACGCCGCCGCGATCATCATCGGGCTGTCCCAGATCAACAAGCTGCTGGGGGTCCCGATCGACACCTCCGGCCACTTCCTCCTGGGTCTCTGGGGCGTCGTACTGGAACTGGGCCACACCCACTGGCCCACCCTCGCCTTTGGCCTGGGCGCGATCGCGCTGATGGTTGGCATGAAGCGCGTCACCCCGAAGATTCCGGGCGTGCTGGTCGCAGTGGTCGTCACCATCCTGATCTCCTGGCTGATCGGGTACGAGCGCAAGGCCGACACGACGCTGGCTCAGATCGCACCGAGCGAGCTGGTCGAACTCGCCCAGCAGATCGAAGAGAAGCGGTCGCAAGCGGCCGATCTGGACGACCGCGTGCGCGAACTGGAAGTCGAGATCCAGGAGGCGGCCCGCGGCGATGCGCCCGCCTTGCGCTTCCAGCAGGAGCAGGCCGAACTGCAGCGCGATGAACTGCGCGCCGAGCTCGTCCCGCTGCGCGACGAGTTGCGCAACACGACGTTGCGCCGACTCCCGGCGACGGACGACGAACCCGAGCGCTTCATCGCCGATGATCACTTGACGGACGCCGAACGCGAACGCGCCGAGCGCACCGCGTGGCGGATCGAGCGAGTGGACGGCGACGAGGTCTCGCTGAATGGCGGTGGCGCTGTGGTGGGCAACGTACCCCAGGGCCTGCCATCGATCACCGCGCCGGAGATCACCTTCGGGACGATCACCACGCTCCTGACTACGGCCTTCGTGATCGCGCTGGTCGGCTTTACCGAGGCCATTGCGATTGCCAAGGCCATGGCCGCGCGCACCGGCCAGCGTCTCGATCCGAGCAAGGAGCTGATGGGACAGGGCCTGGCCAACATCGCCGGCGGCTTTACCCAGGGCTACCCCGTCAGTGGTTCGTTCTCGCGCTCGGCGGTCAACCTGAATTCGGGTGCCCGCACCGGTCTGGCGTCAGTATTCACGGCCGTGATCATCGGGATCGCACTACTCTTTCTGACGCCGCTGATCTATCACCTGCCGCAGTCGGTGCTGGCGGCGATCATCATGATGGCGGTGGTCGGACTGATTAACTTCAAGGCGATCAAGCACGCCTGGGTGGCCAACAAGCATGACGGGGCGGCCGCGGTGGTCACCTTCATCGCCACCCTGGCGATGGCTCCGAACCTCGACTACGGCATCCTGATGGGCGCCGGTCTGGCGATCGTGCTGTACCTGTACCGCACCATGCAGCCGCGCGTGTGCGAACTGGCCCGCTTTGAGGACGGGACGCTTCGCGAGGCCCAGCGCTACGGCCTGGAGACCAACGAGAAGGTCGGCCTGATGCGCTTCGACGGCTCGCTGTACTTCGCCAACGTCCCCTACTTCGAGGACGCGGTACTCGACCTGATTGCCCGCCACCCGCAGGCCAAGTATCTGATCGTGGTCGGCAAGGGCATCAACGAGATCGACGCCTCCGGCGAGGAAGTGATCCACCAGCTGGTCCACCGCCTGAAGGCGCGTGGCATCACCCTGGTGTTCGCCGGCGTGAAGGCACAGGTCCTGGAGGTCATGCAGCGCACCGGACTCGAGGACATCATCGGCAAGGACAACATCTTCAAGTCCACCGACCATGCGGTGAAGGAGATCTCCGAACGCGTGGGCGAACCGATCAAATGATGGCGAAAGCCCGCGCCAAGGACGGCGAAAAGGGCTGCAACCACCGACGTCAGTCGCTACACTGAGCAGGCTACGAACCCAAGAGGAGTTGACCCGTGTCCCGAGACCAGATCGTTCGCTCGAGTCGCAACCCGTCCAGTACCGGTTCCATCAGCGAGACCATCTCGACCAACAAGGTCATCCGACAGACCTACATGCTGCTGTCGGTCACCCTGGCGTTCAGCGCGGTGATGGCCTTTGTGGCAATGGCCGTGGGCGCCCCGGCGGTGCACTGGCTGGTCCTGCTGGCCGTGCTGATTGGCGGTCCGTTTGCCATCCATGCCGCGCGCAATTCCGCGCTCGGGCTGGTGCTGACCTTCGCCTTCACCGGCGTGTTGGGCTTCTTCCTCGGCCCGATCCTGAGCATGTACCTGGGCCTGCCCAATGGCCCGCAGATCGTCGGCAATGCCTTTACCGCCACGGCGGTCGCCTTTGTCGCGCTGTCCGGCTACGCCCTGGCCACCAAGAAGGACTTCAGCTTCCTGGGTGGCTTCCTGGTGGTCGGCCTGATCGTCGCCCTGCTCGCGATCGTCGCCAACCTCTTCCTGGCGATCCCGGCGCTGTCGCTGACCATCTCGGCGGCCGTGGTGCTGCTGCTGTCGGCGGCGATCCTGTTCGACACCAGCCGCATGATCCACGACCCGGAGGCCAACTACATCATGATGACGGTCTCGCTGTACGCGAACCTCTACGTGATGTTCCTCCACCTGCTGAACCTGTTCCACGCCTTCATGGGCGACAACTAACCGTCGCAGGCTGACAGGCAAGCGATTCGGGCCCCGCGATGCGGGGCCCTTTTGTTGGGAAACACTGATCAATGTACACGCTCGCGTTGGCACCCCAGGTTTTCCGAGGCAAGCCGCGTCGCGCCGGGGGTAGTGCTCCTATCCGCAAGCGTCGTAACGTCATTTTCCCTTGGTAACCGCCATGACTGAACTGCGACACGGGGTATTTCTCGACCTGTCCACGGTGGATCGTGACGACCTGGACCTCGCCCCCCTGCGCGAGGCCCTCCCCGAGTGGGATCTGCACCCGCGCACAGAGGCAGATGACATCGCCGCCCGCATTGCGAATGCCGAGGTGGTGGTCACGAACAAGGTGGTACTGGACGAGTCACGTCTGGGCACCGCCGCAAACCTCAAGCTGGTCTGTGCCGCGGCCACCGGCACCAACAATATCGATGTTGCCGCTGCAAACCGGCTGGGCATCACCGTCAGCAACGCGCGCGACTACGCAACGGACTCCGTGGTACAGCATGTATTTGCCCTGCTGCTGACGCTGGTCACGCGGCTGGACGACTACCGCGCCGATATCCGCGCCGGCCACTGGAGCGCCTCCGACCAGTTCTGCCTGCTGGACCATCCGATCCGGACCCTGGCTGGCATGCGCCTGGGCATCATCGGCTACGGCGTACTGGGGCAGGCCACGGCACGCGTCGCCCGGGCCTTCGGCATGCAGGTCCAAGTGGCCGCAAGCCTGCGGAAGGCAGTGCCCTCGCCCGCGGATGACGCGTATCGAATCCCGCTGCCGGAGCTGCTTGCGACCAGCGACGTGGTCAGCCTGCATTGCCCGCTGTCGCCCGAGACGCGCAACCTGATCGATGACAACGCTCTGCGGCAGATGCCACCGGGGGCAATCCTGCTCAATACCGCCCGGGGCGGTCTGGTCGATCCCGAGGCCCTCGCACGGCATCTGCACGAGGGACATTTGGGTGGTGCCGGCATCGACGTCCTGGAGCCCGAGCCCCCGCCCGCGGACTACCCCTTGCTGGCAGCGGACATCCCGAACCTCGTGCTGACGCCGCATACGGCCTGGGCCGCCCGCAGTGCCCGCCAGCGCGTGATCGAGGAGATTGCGGCCAATATCCGCTCTTTCGCCCAGGGGCAACCCCGCCATGTCGTCAGCTGATCCCTCCCGCACCGAGCGCGAACTGATCGCGCGGATCGAGGCGCTGGAGGTTCGCCTGGCGCATCAGGAGTACACCCAGGACGAGCAGGCTCGCGTCCAGCACGCGCTCCAGCAGGACAACCAGGAACTGCGCCGCCAGCTCCAGTGGCTCCGCGACCGGTTGCGGGAACTCGAGGACCAGGGTGGCAGTCCTGGAGCCGACAACGAGCCGCCTCCGCCGCACTACTGACCGTGACGCTTCAAATCCGCGCAGAACCCGGGCAGGAGGCCCGAGCCGGGGAGATCGACCGCGACCTGCAAGCCCATGGCTATCGTCACCTGGGCGCACCCCTGGTACTGGAGGTCGGCGCGGACGGGCTGTCGCTGATCCGCGAGGAGGGCCGGCGCGAACTGCGTCTGCATCTGGACTTTGCCACCGGCCGTCAGGGGTATCGTCTGGCGCACAGCGGGCGCCAGCGAGAGGGCCTGATCCGGGCCATGGGCAATATCCCGCGGGACAGCCATGTGGTAGACGCCACGGCGGGCCTGGGGCGCGATACGCTGCTGCTGGCCGCGCACGGCTTCCGCGTGGACGCCTGGGAACGCCACCCGGTCGTCTACCTGCTGCTGGCGGATGCCCTGCAGCGCGCCGCCCATGACGAGGCGCTGGCCCCGATCGTCGAGCGCATCACGCTGCACGCGGGCCTGGCCGCGCCGGGCACCCTGAGCACGCCGCCCGTCGCCGCCGTATTCGATCCCATGTTCCCGGAGCGGGCCAAGCGCGCCGCGGTCAAGAAGGACATGCAGCTGACCCAGGCCCTGATGGAGGGCGACCCGGATCCCGAGCCGGAAACCACACTGCAGACGCTGCGCAACGCGGCCACGCGACGGGTCGTCGTCAAGCGGCCCCTGCATGCCCCTGCCCTGGGTCCCGACACGCCCCAGGGCAGCGTCAGGGGCAAGAGCGTGCGTTTCGACGTCTACGCACCCACCGCGCAATCCTGAATCCGGGCCGCGGGACCCACGCCCGCCTCGGGATTACGAACCACCCAGAATCAGCCGGTCGTCTCCAGAGAAGCGATACTCGGGGATGGACAGGTTGCGCCGGGCATCCTGCCCGTCATACACCCGCCCGGCGGCGTCGTAGCGACCGCCACGGCAGCGATCGACAAACCCGCCGGACCAGCCATCGGCCTCGTCCGGATGAACCAGATCCAGCTCGCAGCCGAGATCGGTGCTCTCGCCGATCACCACCAGCCACTGTGGCCGCAGGCTGCGCAGTGGCAGCTCCAGCCCGTCCGGCTGCTGACCGCGACGGGCGCGCGGATCCACCAGCTCATCGTCCTTGCCCAGCGCCTGCTGCAGGTCGGAATCACGGTGCAGAACAAGGATGCGCCGGCCTTCCCAGTCCAGTCGCTTGAGCTCGCCGGGCCCGATCCCATCCAGCTCCACGATGCGACGCTCGCTCTCCCCACCCCCCAGCACGGACAGCGCGTAACTCCCCAGCACACCGGCAAACACGATCACAGCCCCCAGCACCATCAGCTTCAGCAGAGCGCGGATCCGCATTCGATTCAGGCTGTCGCCCGCGGGCTGTATCATCAGGTCTCCACCAATAACGAAATGTGCTTTGCGGCTGGCCGGCGTGCCTCTACACTACGCGGATGACTACAGCCAGACGCTCCGGAAGCCGCCACTACGTCGGCATCCACAATGACTTGTACGGCGGCATGACGCCGGTCGGCAATATTATCCGCGATGCCTGGGTTTTCGGCTTCCTGCCGGAGACCGAGACCTGCGAGGGCTGGGACCTCGGCCGCATCCAGCAGCTGCACGACCAGGTCAACGCCGAATGGGACAAGTACGACCTGCGCATTGCCAACCTCCCGCCCGATCTGCGTGAACGCCACACGCGCATCCACGATGCAGCGATCGCGCGGGCCCGGGAACACGGCTGGGTGCCCGGGCAGGACTACGATAGCGACATGGGCGACGACGCCTAGGGAAACACTGATCGATGTACACACTCGCGTTGGTACCCCACAAACCATTCAATGCAGGGGCTCGGCCTCCCGTTGTTGATAAAAACGGGCACGCGCACGGCGCTGCGGCTCCCTTGTGCAGAATGGCTGCACGGCCGTCGCCACGCCTTGTTCGTACGCAAATGCGACGAAGCGGCGAGCGTGTACATCGGTCAGTGTTTCCCTAATGCCGGGTACGGAAAGCGAACCGCTGATCCGCGCACTGATCGTAATCGCGGCCCTGCTCGCCGCGATCGCGGTCGTGCTCGGTGCGTTCGGCGCACACGCTCTGCAGGAGCGATTGTCCGAGCGCGCGCTGGCCACCTGGCACACCGGCGTCCAGTATCACTTCATCCACGCCCTCGCCCTGCTCCTGCTGGCGGCGCTGTGGGCGCACCTGGCCAGCGGCTGGGCCACCGCCAGTGCCGTGGCCTTCGTGCTCGGCATCCTGCTCTTTGCCGGCAGTCTGTATGCCCTGGCCCTGGGGGCCCCGCGCGTACTGGGCGCCATCGCGCCACTGGGCGGCACCGCCTTCATCCTCGGCTGGGTGGTCCTGGCGATCGCCGCCTGGCGAGCATAGGAAGGCGTTGACCCCGTCCGGAACGCCGACATCGCTTCATTCAGCGCTTCCTCCTTTATACTGCCCGCGCCAAAGCATCGACCGAACCGAGAGACCCATGAGCCAGCCCTCCTTCGCCGTATTTGCCGAACAGACCCTCGACGAGATCTACAACCGCCTGAGCGACCAGGACGGTCTCGACGACCTGGACATCGACCTGATCGACGGTGTCCTGACCCTCGAGTTCGAGGACGGGGCGCAGATGATCCTGAACCGCCAGGAGGCCGCGCAGCAGATCTGGCTGTCCTCGCCCGAGGGACCGGCCCACTTCGGCTACAACGAGGACGAAGATGCCTGGCTGGATGACCGTAACGGGGACGACCTGCACGAGACCGTGGCCCGCGTGATCGGGCAGAAGCTGGGCGTACGCGTCGAGCTCTAGGGAGACGCTGATTTAATCGCACGTCCGCGCTCGAGTCGCTTTTGCGCGGGAACAAGGCGCGGTGACTGCCGTGCAGTCATTCTGCACAAAGGAGCCGCAACGCCGTTCCCGCGCCCGTTTTTGATCAACAACGGGCGGCCGAGCCCCTGCTTTCAATAGCTTGTGGGGTTGGTGCCCCCTGTTCCCCGATCCTGCGTTGCGCCGCTTGCGGGTAGAACCACTACCCGCTACACGACGCGCCTTGTCTCGGAAAACAGGGGGCACCAACGCGGACGTGCGATTAAATCAGCGTCTCCCTAGTCCCGGCCCGACCGGCCGTCTTCACTCTCTTCCGACGGCGCCCCCGGGGATCCCTCCTCGTCCAGCGCCCGCAGGTGGGCCTCCAGCTCCGCCAGCACCGGGTGCGGCCGGTCCTCTTCCAGCGCGTTATCCAGTGCCCGGGTCGCCTCCAGCGCCGCGGGGTCCCCTCGCAGCGGCATGCGCGCGATCCCCAGCGCCAGCATCCGGAACTGGCGAAACACCAGGTAGCTGACGGTCGCGGTAATCAGCGCCGCCCACATCTGCTCCTGGAACCACAGCCAGACGGCGATTCCGTAGCCACTGAAGGTCAGCACGAAGATCCCCAGCGCGACACGATGGGCACGGGCCACAATGCCCTCCAGCACATCGCGATTGCGCAGGACAAAGTCACGTTCGAAATGCATGCAGTTCGGTCCTCGGCCGCCAGGGAAACACTGATTAATGCGCGCGCTCGCGCTCGAGTCGCTTTTGCGTGCGAACAGGGCGCGGTGACTGCCGTGCAGTCATTCTGCACAAGGGAGCCGCACCGCCGTGCGCGCGCCCGTTCTTGATAACAACGGGCGGCCGAGCCCCGTGGGGTACCAACGCGAGCGTGTACATTAGTCAGTGTTTCCCTTACGGCTATGGTTGCTGGGCGCGCCAGCGTTCGAAGGTCGGATAGTCCTCGTAGCCGCGCGTGAGCACATAGTCCATCACGTTGCGCAGCCGGTTCAGGTGCACGACCGAGTCGATGCGGATGATCTCCTCGCCCGCCTCGTCGAAGAAGATCAGCGTCGGCGCCCAGTGCACGTCCAGTTCCGCCGCCCACTCACGCGGATTGGTGCGCTGACCGTCCGGGGTCAGTACCGGCGTGTCACGGTCCTCGGCGTCCAGCTGGACGGCATCCATCAGGGCGATGCGGTCCAGCACCTCGTCTTCCTGCAACGGCTCGGTGTGCAGGATATCGCAGGCATGGCAGGCCTCGCGCTCGAAGAACACCACCAGGGGCCGTTGAGCGGGAATTTTGCTGCGATCCAGCGCATACGGCTCGTTGATGAAGAAGTCGCGCTCGTTGATGTCGTCCGTGTCGAACTTGGGCGGAGGATCGGCGCGGTCGAGATAATCACGGAAACTCATCTCGCGGTCGTGGCGCTCGGTCACGTAGTCGAGCAGCGCGCGGAAGCGATACGGCGGGTAATAGCCCCGCATTTGGTGAATGCGCTCGCCGTCAGCATCGTAGAAAGCAATTGAAGGCGTAAAGTTAAGCCGTTGTTCAGAAGCATATTCGCGTTCGAACCGGACCTCGCCATCGAGCCCCGTGACCTCGCGGTTTCCGAGCACGTCGATCGCCACCACGTCGAAATTGTCCGACAGCTGCGCGCGAATGTCCTCCTTCTCGAAATTCACCTCGAACAGCTGTTCGCAGTACGGGCAGTCGTCCATCCCGTAGTACACGGCCAGGCCCTGCTTGCCGCGCTCCACGGCGCGCTCCAGGTCTTCCGGCAGATCGAGAAAGCTGAGCTCGAACCAGTCCGGGGTGTGCAGACCGATGATGCGCGGCGCATCGTCGAAATCGAAACCCTCCTCGATCTCGGCCTGCGCCCACAGCGGCCAGCACAGCAGCAGCGCCAGCAGGCTGGCGATCGCGACTGGCTTTCCGATTGGTTTCACACCCACTCCGTCTGAATCAACTTACTGTTCAGACGGCGGCTTCAGCAACGAGGTTCCACCGAGATAGGGACGCAGGCGTTCCGGGATCGCGATCGAGCCATCCGCCTGCTGGTGGTTCTCGAGCAGGGCGACCAGCGCACGCCCCACCGCGACGCCGGATCCGTTGATGGTATGCACCAGCTCGGGCTTGCCGCCCGCCTGCGGACGGAAGCGTGCCTGCATGCGCCGCGCCTGGAAGGCCTCGAAATTGGAGCACGAGGAGATCTCGCGGTAGGCCTGCTGGCCCGGCAACCAGACCTCCAGGTCATAGGTGCGCGCCGCCGCAAAGCCCATGTCGCCGGTACTCAGCAGCATCACGCGGTAGGGCAGCTCCAGCGCCTGCAGTACCGCCTCCGCATGCCCGAGCAGCTCTTCCAGGGCCGCCTCGGACTGCTCCGGATGCACCACCTGCACCAGCTCCACTTTCTCGAACTGATGCTGGCGAATCAGGCCGCGCACGTCTCGGCCATAGCTGCCCGCCTCGGAGCGGAAGCACGGGGTGTGGGCGGTCATCTTCAGCGGCAGCGCACCGGCCTCGAGGATCTGCTCGCGCACCAGGTTGGTCAGCGTGACCTCGGCGGTCGGGATCAGCCGGAAGCGCTGGTCGCAGTCCACCGAGAACAGATCCTCGTCGAACTTGGGCAGCTGACCCGTCCCCTCCAGCGACTCCGGGTTGGCCAGGTACGGGACATAGGTCTCCTGGTAGCCGTGCTGCTGGGTGTGCAGGTCGAGCATGAACTGGGTCAGCGCCCGGTGCAGACGCGCCATCTCGCCACGCATCACGACAAAGCGGGAGCCGGCCACGCGTACCGCCGCCTCGAAATCCAGCCAGCCGCCGGGCAGGCCCAGATCCACATGGTCGCGGGGCGTGAAATCGAACTCGCGCGGGGTACCCTCGCGGCGCAGTTCGACGTTCGACGCCTCGTCCTTGCCAACGGGCACGTCCTGCTGCGGCAGGTTCGGGATGCGCATCAGCAGCGCGTCCAGTTCCTGCTGCACCGCCTGCAGATCGGCCTCGCACTGCTTGAGCTCGTCACCCAGACGGCCGACCTCGGCCTTCAGGGGCTCGATATCCTCGCCCCGCGCCTTGGCCTGCCCGATCCCCTTGGAACGGGTGTTGCGCTCGTTCTGCAACTCTTGCGTGCGCACCTGCAGGGCTTTCCGCCGTGCTTCCAGCGACTCGAAGCGCTCGCGATCAAGCTCAAAGCCGCGGCTGGCCAGCGCCGCCACGGTCGCATCCAGATCCTGGCGCAGACTGCGAATATCCAGCATGTCGGTCATCCGTTCACAAACGACGGGGAAGTCTACGGTCGCGGCCGCGCCCCGTCCATGGCCGGCTCTGTCAGGCCCGCGCGGCCTCAGCCGCGTGATGCAGCGGCATTCCAGCGACGCCCCTGCGTGCTGCCCAGCCACACGCCCGCCAGCCACAGCACCAGGGAGACGGACACATACAGCGCCGCGCGTCCGGGATCGCCCGCCTCGAACAACCACAGGCTCTCCAGGCTGAACACCGAAAACGTCGTAAAGCCCCCGCAGAAGCCGGCCAGGACAAACTGGCGGGTCACCGGGTCGGCGGGCCGGCAGCCCTCCGGGGCACTGATCACGGCGTAAAGACCGATCAGCCAGGACCCGGCCACATTCACCGCCAGCGTGTCCCAGGGAAACCCGGTGCCCATCAGGTGCAGCCCGGTCCACGACAGGCCATAGCGCGCCATGCTGCCCAGCGCGGCGCCCAGGGCGACGAACGCGGACAGGCGCCACGAGTACCCCGTCATGCCGCACCACCCACGACACGGCCTAGCGCATGGCCGATATACACCAGCGCCAGCCCGCCACCTAGTGTGAGCAGGACGTAGACGATCGCAGGGCGCGGGCCGTCCCGTTCCGCGACTCCCACCGTCTGCAGGCTGAACGAAGAGACCGTCGTGTAACTGCCGAGCACGCCCACGACCAGCAACAACCAGAGCCAGGACGCGCCCGAGGGATCCACCACCAGCCCAAGCGCTACGCCAATCAGCAGCGCGCCCGAAGTATTCACGGCCAATGTCCCCCACGGGAAATGGCCCCCGGTGCGGCTGTCGATCCATTGCGACAGCCCGAAGCGCGCAAGTCCCCCCAGCGCACCCCCCGCCCCCACCAGCAAAAGGCCTTCCCACCACGCGATCATGCCGGCATTGTCCGTGGCCTCGGTCGACCTGTCGAGCCTGTGCACCCGGCAGGGCGGGATCCCCTGACAACACGAGCTTCCCGGCGCATGATGGAGCCACTGGGAATTCCCCGAGTGGTCATGCATCAGGGAGACGCATGAGCGAACGCGAACGCCCCCGCAACTGGCACGACCTGTCCGTCGACCATGCCCTCGACGCCCTCGGCACTGATGCCCACGGGCTGGATGCCGACGCCGTGCGCCAGCGGCTGGAAGAACACGGCTACAACCGCCTGCCCCAACCCGCACGCCGTGGCCCGCTGCTGCGCTTTCTGGCGCAGTTCCACAACGTACTGATCTATGTACTGATCGCTGCCGCCCTGGGCACGGCCTTTCTCGGTCACTGGCTGGATACCGGCGTGATCCTCGGGGTGGTGCTGATCAACGCCATCATCGGCTACATCCAGGAAGGCAAGGCGGAGAAGGCGCTGGACGCCATCCGCCAGATGCTCTCGCCGCGTGCCCAGGTGCTGCGCGACGGCCAGCGACGCAGCGTCCCGGCGGAAGAGCTGGTCCCCGGCGACATCGTCTATCTGCAGGCGGGCGATCGCGTCCCGGCGGACCTGCGCCTGATCGGGGCGCACAACATGCGCATCGACGAGGCCGCCCTGACCGGTGAGTCGGTGGCCAGCGACAAGCAAACCGACCCGGTGGAGACCCAATCCGACCTGGGCGATCGCCGTTCGATGGCCTACTCCGGCACGCTGATCGCGTTCGGCCAGGGGCGCGGCGTCGTGGTCGGCACCGGGGCCGATACCGAGATCGGCCGCATCTCCACCCTGATCGGCGAGGTGGAGACCCTGACCACCCCGCTGCTGCGCCAGATCGCCCAGTTCGGCCGCTGGCTGACGGTAGCCATCGGCATCCTGGCGGCGGCAACCTTCGCCTTCGGCTACTGGGTGCGCGACTACGACCTGCTGGAGACCTTCCTCGCCGCGGTCAGCCTCGCGGTCGCGGCCATCCCCGAGGGCCTGCCGGCGATCATGACCATCACCCTGGCGATCGGGGTGCAGCGCATGGCCGCCCGCCACGCGATCATCCGCCGCCTGCCGGCGGTGGAGACTCTCGGCTCGGTCACCACCATCTGCTCGGACAAGACCGGCACCCTGACCCGCAACGAGATGACGGTGAAGAGCATCATCACCACGCAGGCGGAGTACGCGCTGGGCGGGGTGGGCTACGAGCCACACGGCGGGATCACCCGCGGCGGCCAGGAGGCCGACCCGGAGTCCGATCCCCTGCTGGCCGAGACCCTGCGTGGCATCCTGCTGTGCAACGACGCCGAGGTCTATCTCAAGGACAACCAGTGGACCATGGAAGGCGACCCCACCGAGGGCGCCCTGATCGCCGCCGCCATGAAGGGCGGCCTGGAGCCGAAGGAGATCAATGAGCTCTTTGTGCGGGACGACGTGATCCCCTTCGAGTCGTCCTACAAATTCATGGCCACCCTGCACCACGATCATGAAGGGGGCGCCTTTCTCTTTCTCAAGGGCGCGCCGGAACGGGTGCTGGCCGTTTGCAGCCACCAGCGCACGGCCGACGGCGACGAGCCGCTGGACGCCGAGCACTGGCAGCAGTGGATGGATGGCGTCGCCGCGCGTGGCCAGCGCCTGCTCGCCCTGGCCACGCGACGCATGGAGAACCACCGCCGCGAGCTCGAATTCGCCGACGTCGAGGATGGCGGACTCACCCTGGTGGCCGTCTGCGGGATCATCGATCCGCCGCGCGAGGAGGCAATCGAGGCGGTGGCGCACTGCCAGGAGGCCGGTATCCGCGTGAAGATGATTACCGGCGATCACGGCGTGACCGCACGCGCCATTGCCGATGAACTGGGCATCAGTACCGAGGGCGGCGTAGTCGTCGGCCACGAGCTGGAAAACAGCTCGGACGACGACCTCAAGGCCATGGTCCGACGGGTGGATGTATTTGCCCGTGCCACACCGGAGCACAAGCTGCGCCTGGTACAGGCCATACAGAGCCACGGTGACGTGGTGGCGATGACCGGCGACGGCGTCAACGATGCCCCCGCGCTCAAACGCGCCGATGTCGGCGTGGCCATGGGCGTCAAAGGCACCGAGGCCGCGCGCGAGGCCTCCGAGATGGTGCTGGCCGACGACAACTTCGCCTCCATCGCCAACGCGGTCGAGGAAGGCCGCACCGTCTACGACAACCTGAAAAAGGCGATCCTGTTCCTGCTGCCCACCAACGGCGGCCAGGCCTTCACCATCGTCGCTGCGATCCTGCTGGGGCTCACCCTCCCGCTAACCCCCGTGCAGGTCCTGTGGGTGAACATGGTGACCGCCGTCACCCTCGCGCTGGCCCTGGCCTTCGAGCCGACCGAACCCGGCACCATGCGCCGGCCGCCGCGCCCGCCCAACACGCCCCTCCTTTCGGGCTTCCTGATCTGGCGCGTAGTGTTCGTCTCCGCGCTGCTGGTCGCCGGCACGTTCGGCCACTTCCTGTGGCTGGAACAACAGGGCGTCCCGGACGACTTTGCCCGCACCGTCGCCATCAACACCCTGGTCATGGGACAGCTGTTCTTCCTGTTCAACAGCCGTTACATCCTGGAACCGGCCCTCAACCGGGAGGGCCTGCTCGGCAGCCGTCCGGTCCTGATCGCCGTCGGCGTACTGGTCGTGCTGCAGGGCCTGTTCACCTACGCCCCGCCACTGCAGTTCCTGTTCGGCACCACCGCCATCGGGGCGGAAGAATGGCTGCGCATCCTCGTCTTCGGGCTGATTCTCTTTGCCCTGGTGGAGCTCGAGAAGGCCCTGTTGCGCCGCAGGGGCTTTAACCCGCACCAGTAAAGGAGCCCCGCCCCAGCCACCGCCGCCAGCAACTGGCTCACGCCGGACCACCCGCCGAGGCCCCGTACGCCTCCCGTGACGAAGGGCCAGACTTTGCAATCGGCCCTCTTGTTTTGTATCCAGACGGCGTGTTTTTGGGTGTTTCTTTACCTATCATCCGGTAGATCGAAGTCAACACCCCGACGGTCAGTCAACAGCGCCAACCAAGGTCAACACAATGATCGAGACGCAGTGGCTGATCCCTCTCCTTCCCTTTCTCGCGGCGCTACTGGTCCATTTGTTTGGTGCCCGGCTGGGCAAGCGCGTCGCGCAACTGAGTGTCGGCCTCAACCTGGTCGTGGTGCTGGTGGCCGCTTTCCAGCTGACTGCCTATATCGTCAACGACACAGGGCCCCAATGGGCTGGCCTGGCCGGCGGCCTGGGCAGTCTGCAGATCGATCCGCTGAGCGCGATCATGGCGCTGGTGGTCGCCGGCATCAGCCTGGTGGTCCACATCTACTCGATCCGCTACATGATCGAGGAACCGGGGTACGCCCGTTTTTTCATGCTGCTGGACCTGATGACCGGCTCGATCCTGCTGATGGTGATGGCCGGCGACCTGATCACCCTGCTGGTGGCCTGGCACCTGATCGGCGTCTTCCTGTATTTCCTGCTGGCGCACAACACCGAACCTCTCAACGCGCAGCGCTACGCCTTCTGGACGTTCATCACCTATCGCCTGGGTGATCTGCCGCTGGTACTGGCCGCGATGGTGCTGTTCCAGGCCTACGGCGCGCTGGACTTCCCCACCCTGTTCGCCCGCATCGAAGCGACGCCGGACGCCCGCACGTTCCTGGACCTGCCGGTCGCCGGAACCGTGGCCTTCCTGGTGGCATTGGCGGCCTTTGCCAAATCCGCGCAGTTCCCGCTGCACACCTGGCTGCCCTATTCCATGGAGGGTCCGACGCCGGTTTCGGCATTGATGCACGCGGGTATCGTCAACGCGGGTGGCATCATCATCAATCGCTTCGCACCGGTATTCGTCCACAGCAGCGAGGTCCTGCATCTGCTGTTCATCGTGGGTCTGCTCACGGCGATACTCGGCTCGATGCTGATGCTCGCCCAGAACGACATCAAGAAGTCGCTCGGCTATTCCACGGTGGGTCAGATGGGATTCATGATCATGGAGACGGGCGCCGGCGCGTTCGCGCTGGCAATCTTCCACCTGATTGCCCACGGACTGTTCAAGGGCACCCTGTTCCTCGGTGCCGGCAAGGTGATTGGCGCCGCACGCAAGCACGACGGCGTGCCCAACGACCCGCTCTACGATTTTCTGGTCGAACGCAAGCCGGCCCCCACCCGCCTGCCGTGGCTGCTGATCGGTGCGGCGATGCTGATCGTGCCGCTGGTGATTCTGGTGCTGGCACATGCCTGGGTGGCCCCGGACTTTTTCCAGAAACAGGGCGCGATCGTGCTCCTGTTCTTTGGCTGGATCACAGGCGTTCAGGTGCTGTTCGCCACGCACCGGCTGGATACCGAGAACCCATTGCGCATGATGGCCCTGATCGTGCTGTCGTTCGCGGTGATCGTGATCGGTTACAGCTTCATCGGACACAGCTTCGAGAGTTTCCTGTATCCGGATGCCGAGTTCCGCGCAGCGCTTTATGCCGCCGCGGGCATTGATCAGATCACCTTCGGTGTGCTCATCGTGCTGCTGGCGCTGGTCATGGTGGCCGGCTGGCTGGGTGCCTACCTGACCCATGTGCGCCGCCAGCGGGTCGACAGGGAACATGGACGCACCTGGCTGACGCTGTACGCGCTGTTCTCCCGCGAGTTCTATATCGCAGACCTGTACCACCGCATGACGGTCTCGATGCTGGCGCTGTCCCGGCGCCTGAACATCTGGCTGAGGTGGGGTTGAGATGTCCGTTCTGCTGATCTTCCTCGCGGCAGTCTTCCTGCCACTGTTCCCGATGAGCCTGGTGTTCAATGCTCTGGCCGCGCGTATCACCAGCACCTACGTGCAGGTCTTCCTCTTCGTTATCTGGCCGCAGATCGGCGTCGCGATCATCCTTTGGGGTGATCTGGCACCGGCCCACGGACTGCTTATCGCCTGGGCGGGCCTCAGTGCGATCCTGTACGCCTTTCGCCTGCTGACCATACGGGAAGTCGGGTGCTGGGCGGCCATGCTGGCCAGCTCGGCCTGGCCCTTGGTATGGCTGTTCGTGATGCAACGGCCGACTGATGCCAACGTGATCGGCTTCGCCCTCGCGATGACAGCCGCCCCAGTGCTGATGCTCCTGGTACGCGATGCGCTTGCTCGACGGCTGGAGTCGGCCTATACCGGACTGCATGGCGGATTGGCCCGCGACCTGCCGCGTCTGTCGGGCGTGATCGTGGTGACCACGCTGGCAGCCATGGCCCTGCCACTGTTCCCGGGCTTCTTTGCCCTGCTGGCGCTGCTGGGCAGCGCCACGCCCGGGATCGCCCTCGGGGTGCTGCTGACCTGGTTGCTGTGGAGCTGGGCGGGAGCGCGGCTGCTGCAAGGCACGGTGTTCGGCCCACGCAGCGGCCCCGTCGCCGAGGACCTGTCGGCCACCACGACATGGGCCTTCACCAGCCTGTTGGTATTGCTGGTGATATCCGGCCTGCTGTGGACTGGAGGTGTCCTGTGAAGCTGACGCTAGGACGCAAGCTCAAGATCCGCTCGATGGTGCACATGGCGGCCGAGCCCATTCCCAACTTCTGGCCCATGCGCACCTTCATCCATCACAACCCGCTCCACGGGCTGGAAGACCTGCCGTTCCCTGAAGCCATCCAGCGCGGTGAAGTACTGTTTCACGGGCGGGGGTTCCTGCCCCGGGCCGACTACCAGCGACTGTTCCGCGAGGGCCACGTGGACCGCGACACCCTCGAGACGCGCGTCGAGGCCGCCCTCGAGAACCGCCCGGCCCTCCAGGCGATCGGCGGGATCGACCTGCTCTGCACGCTGCTGACTGAATATCATGATCCGGTCATCACACCGCGCACGCTCGCCGATGTCGACGACGTGGCGGCCGCCCTGAACGGTCGCGAACACACCCCCTCTGCGACCGATACCGGGATACTCGCCGAACGGCTGCATGCCGCCTTTCCGGTCATACGGCCGCTCTACGAGGCACTCGATTCGCTGTTCGGCACACGTATCGGCACCACGCTGGACGAACAGCTCACCAAGATCTGCCTGGATTACTTCGACGAGGGTCAGTCAGCATGGCAGATGCCCGGACGCGAGCACGGCCTGTTTGCCGCATGGAAGACGATCGTCCATCACCACCCGCGCCTGCTCCTGCGTGGCCAGCACACCCAAACGATCCTGGCAGACCACGACAGCCCCGAGGCGATCATCGCCCATGTCCTGGACGAGATCGGCATCCCCGAAGAGGCCTGGCCCGATCTGATCGTGCGCGAACTGACCCGCCTGCACGGCTGGGCCGGCTTCATCCGCTGGCGCTCGACGGCAAACCACTATCACTGGGCACGCGAGCATCCGGCCGACCTGATTGATTTTCTCGCCATCCGTCTAGTGCTCGGGCTGTCCCTGATTCGCGAGCACAGCCGTCGCCACAAGATGCCGGGCGACCGCAAGGCCCTCGAAACACTCCTCGATGAGCGCCCCGCCGAGTGCTACCTGCGCCGCGAGTTTTTCGGCGGCGAGGTACTGCCCGTCTACGCCGAGACCGTTGAGGCCGTCATTGCACGCGGCAAATCCAACGAGATCGCCCGGCAGCTGGACCAATACCTGCCGGCCAAGCGCCGCGCCGAAGGCCGCGACCAGGCCCGTGCCCTCGGCTCGCTGGCCTCGCTTACTGGCAATCCGTCGCTGTTTGCCGATCTCGATCGTAGCCAACTCGCCGCAGTGCTTGAACAGCTGGGCGACTTCGAGCAGCACGAGGGTATGGTCTGGCTGGAAGCCATGGAGGCGACCTACCGCCGCAGCGTGCTGTCAAGCCTGCGGCTCGAACCGCCCGCGCCGCGCGCGAAACGCCCGTTCGCGCAATTGCTCTTTTGCATCGACGTACGCTCCGAACGCGTGCGCCGTCAACTCGAGACCATCGGCGACTACCAGACCTACGGCATTGCCGGCTTCTTCGGCGTCCCGGTGAGCTTCATCGCGCTTGGCAAGGGCAGCGAGGATCACCTCTGTCCGGTCGTCGTTACACCCAGGAATGTCGTACTGGAAGTCACCACCGGTGGCGAGCCGCTCGACCTCGACCTGTACTCCTCGGCCGAGCATCTGCTGCACGACCTGAAGAACTCCGTTCTCTCGCCGTACTTCACCGTCGAGGCCATTGGCCTGCTGTTCGGCTTTGACATGATCGGCAAGACCATCGCTCCGGCGGCCTACCATCGATGGCGCGACAGGATCGAAGCGGATCAGCCCTCGACCCGTCTGATGGTCGACAAACTCACCCGCGAGCAGGCGGACTCGGTCGTTCGCGCCCAGCAACGGGCCATCATCGTCCAGGCCATCCACCAGGCGTTCGACATCGAGCGTGAAGCCATCACCGATGCCATGATCCGCGAGCTGCGCGAAACGGCATTGGGCCACTGCAGCGGACAGACCCATTTCGCCCGCGACTTTGGCCTGAACGAGCGTGACGAGTCGGCTTTCATCAAGACCTTGCAAGATGACTACCGCATCAACCGTTCCTATGCGCAGATGCAGCTGGAGCGCCTGGGCCGGATCGGGTTTTCGCTGGACGAGCAGACCTATTTCGTTGCCCAGGCGTTGCGCTCGATCGGCCTGACCGAACAGTTCTCGCGCTTCATCATCCTCACCGGCCATGGCAGCCGGTCGGACAACAACCCCTACGAATCAGCGCTCGACTGTGGCGCCTGCGGAGGCAGCCACGGGATCGTCAGCGCCCGGGTACTCGCGCACATGGGCAACAAGCCGGAGGTGCGCCGACGGCTGCGTGCCCAGGGCATCGACATCCCGGATGACGCCTGGTTTCTGCCGGCCATGCACAACACCACCTCCGACGAGATCCGGCTGCACGATCTCGACCTGCTGCCGACCAGCCACCTGGTCTACCTCGAGCGCCTGCGCAACGGCCTGCGCGCCGCCACGCGCCTCGTTGCCCGCGAGCGCCTGCAGGCCCTGGACCCGGACCGCGAGCCAGCCCCGGATGCTGTCAAGGCCGCGCGCAAGGCACAGCGCAATGCGGTCGACTGGGCGCAGGTACGCCCCGAATGGGGTCTGGCGCGCAATGCAGGCTTCATCATCGGCCGACGGCACCTGACCGAGACAACCGATTTGAAGGGACGCACCTTCCTGCATTCCTACGACCACCGGGTCGACCCCAGGGGCCGATTGCTGGAAAGCATCCTCACCGGCCCGCTGATCGTCGCCCAATGGATCAACATGGAACACTACTTCTCGGCGGTCGACAATGAACACTACGGTTCAGGCAGCAAGGTCTACCACAACGTTGCCTGTCGCATCGGGGTCATGACCGGCAACCTGTCGGACCTGCGCACCGGGCTGCCCGCGCAGACCGTGCACTACAACGGTTTGCCCTACCACGACCCGATCCGTCTGCTGGCCCTCATCGAGGCGCCGCTCGCGCACGCGCGCCGGGCCATCGAGAACGTGCCCAAGGTGCGCAGCCTGATCGCGAATGGCTGGGTGCAGTGCGTCGTCCTGGGCCCCGAAACCGGCGGACTGCACCGATACGTCGACGGCAACTGGCACGACGAACCCCTGCCCAACACCGCGCAAGGCACAACCGATCGACCTGCTGTGGAGGACCACCCTGCATGAACGACCTGAATCTCAAGCCACTGAAAAAAATCGAGATCATCCTCGAAGGCGAACACCAGGCCTTCGCCACCGATCTGCTGGACCGCGCCGGAGTGAAGGGCTACACAATCATTGGCAACCTCTCCGGCAAGGGCAGTCAGGGCTTCCACGAAGGCCACTTGATGTTCAACGAGGACGAGGTGCTGATCATGATCATCGCCGCGATCCCCGAAGAGCTGGTCGAGCCGATCCTCGAAGGGTTCACGCCCTTCTTCAACCAGCACAGTGGTGTCGTCTTCATCTCCGACATCCAGGTCAGCCGTCTGGTGAAGTTCAAGGGCTGAAGGCGGTGATTTCATGCCCGGGAACGCAGCGCCCGACCCCCTGTACACGGGTAGCGGGTACTGACCCGGTCACCCCAGCAAACAGGCCCTGAGTCCCCAATCGCTGTTTAGCGCCGGGATCATGCGCCCCTGTACCCCTCGGGATGGTAAAGTGCGGACCCAGCGCGGGTCGTCAGTGGCCTGCCCCTCATTCAAACCGCATTGGTCGCAGGAGCATCATGGCGCAGTACATCTTCACGATGAACGGCGTGGGCAAGATCGTCCCGCCGAAGAAGTACATCCTCAAGGACATCAACCTGAACTTCTTCCCGGGCGCCAAGATCGGCGTGCTGGGCTACAACGGTGCGGGCAAATCCACCCTCCTGCGCATCATGGCCGGCGTGGACACCGAGATCGTCGGCGAGGCGCGGCCGCAGCCGGGCATCAACATCGGCTACCTGCCGCAGGAGCCACAGCTCGACGAAAGCAAGGACGTGCGCGGCAACGTCGAGGAGGCCGTGGCCCCGATCAAGGAAGCGCTGGCCGAGCTGGACCAGGTATATGCGGCCTATGCCGAGCCGGAGGCGGACTTCGACGCCCTGGCCGCCAAGCAGGCGGAGCTCGAGGCGAAGATCGAGGCCGCCGACGGCCATAACCTCGAACGCAAGCTGGAAGTCGCCGCGGACGCCCTGCGCCTGCCGCCGTGGGATGCGGACGTGACGACCCTGTCCGGTGGTGAGCGCCGCCGCGTGGCGCTGTGCCGCCTGCTGCTGTCCAGCCCCGACATGCTGATCCTTGACGAGCCGACCAACCACCTGGATGCAGAGTCCGTGGCCTGGCTGGAACGCTTCCTGCAGGAGTTCCAGGGCACCGTGGTGGCGGTCACCCACGATCGCTACTTCCTCGACAACGTGGCCGGCTGGATCCTCGAGCTGGACCGCGGCCAGGGCATCCCGTTCCAGGGCAACTACTCGCAGTGGCTGGAGCAGAAGGAAAAGCGCCTGAAGCAGGAAGAAAAGGCCGAGGCCGCCCGCGTGAAGGCGATGGAATCCGAACTCGAGTGGGTGCGCTCCAACCCGAAGGGCCGGGGTGCGAAGAGCAAGGCGCGCCTGAAGCGCTTCGAGGAGATCGCCTCGACCGACTACCAGAAACGCTCCGAGACCAAGGAGATCTACATCCCGCCGGGACCGCGCCTGGGCGACAAGGTGCTGGAGGTGGAAAACCTGTCCAAGCACTTTGGTGACCGTGTACTCTACCAGGGTCTGTCGTTCTCCGTGCCGCGCGGCGCGCTGATCGGCGTGATCGGCCCGAACGGCGTTGGCAAGACCACCCTGTTCCGCATGATCGCCGGGCAGGACCAGCCGGACGACGGCTCGATCGAACTGGGCGAGACCGTGCAGCTGGCCTATGTCGACCAAAGCCGCGATGCGCTGCAGGACGAAAAGACCGTCTGGGAGGAGATCTCGGGCGGCCAGGACATCATCCAGGTCGGCAACTTCCAGATGCCGTCACGCGCCTATGTCGGCCGCTTCAACTTCAAGGGCACCGACCAGCAAAAGCGCATGAAGGAACTGTCCGGCGGGGAACGCAACCGCGTGCACCTGGCCAAACTGCTGCAAAGCGGCGGCAACTTCCTGCTGCTGGACGAACCGACCAACGACCTGGACGTGGAGACCCTGCGCGCGCTGGAAGAGGCCCTGCTGGACTTCCCCGGCTCCGCGATCGTGATCTCGCATGACCGCTGGTTCCTGGACCGCATCGCCACCCACATCCTCGCGTTCGAGGAGGACGGCAACGTGGTGTTCTTCGACGGCAACTACCAGGAATACGAGGAAGACCGCCACAAGCGCCTGGGCGCCGAGGCCGACCAGCCGCACCGGGTCAAGTACAAGCGGCTGGCCTCCTGACGCGAACCCGTCCGGGCGCTCTCCGCGCCCGGACTTGGCCTTACAGCCGTTCCAGCACGCTGCGTGTCACGCGCTCGGCGTAGTCATTGCGTTTCCAGTGCTCCGGACTCCAGCCGGCCAGAAAACGCTGGAAATCCGCCTGGGCCAGCGGGAATAGCGCGCGCCATTCCTGCTCCAGTGCGTCCAGGTCCGCGCCAGCTCCGTGCGTGGCGACAACCTCCGAGCGCAGCGCCGCGAAATATCCCCCCAGCAGTTCCTTCTCGAAGCGTTCCTGATCGGCCTCGTCCAGACAGCTGCCGATGAAGTACGCGACATCCTTCATCCCGCAGCCACCGCCGACATACTGGAAGTCCACCGCGGCCACGCGATCACCGCGTTCGCTGAAACAGAAGTTCGCGACCTTGGCATCGCCATGCACCAGCGTCTGAAAGCGCGCCGCACTGAGTCGCTGATCGAGCTTCGGGGCCGCTTCGCGCAGTTGGGGATCAGCAATGGCCGCCCACTCGTCCGGCCGGGTCGCGAGGTGCCAGTAGGTGCCCGTAGTCCAGAGCCCCGAGGGCCTGGCACCCAGAAAGGTCGCGTGAAAGGCCGCGAGCCATGCCAGGCAAATGCCGGCCTGCTCCACCGACAGGTGATCGTGGCGAAGCGGAAAACCGGCGGCATCCAGGTCCTCCAGCACAATCAGGTGGGCATCGCCCAGGTCCTGCGCGAGCTGGCATCGCGGGACACGACAGGCGTCGCTGCAACGCCCCGCCCAGTCGCGATACCAGTGCATCTCGACCTGATAGGAGTGTCGCTTGCGCTCATGACCTCGCGTCCCCGACCAGCCGCGTGGGTGGCGACGATCATCGGGGAACACAATGTGCTTGGCGATCACGGTGGGAACGTACGCGTCTTCCAGATGATAGCGAACGATCTCGCCATAGCCGCTCCAGAGGGTCTGGACACGCTCGACGGGGATGGCGCGGCGGGCGCCCGTGGCTGCGCATACTGCAGCGGCGACCGCCGCCTGCGATCGGTCGCGGCCTGGCTCAGACACCCGGGTCGTTGCAGGTCGCGGTCAGGCGCCCCTCGACCGGATCCCGCGTCATTCCGGTATCGGAAAAGAGCCCGTCGGCGGTCAGGTCCGCGCCGTCGATCCGGATCAACGGTTCGGAGGGGCCATCGGCGGCGGAGAACCACTGATCGCCGGAACGGCTGCGGTTGGCCTCCAGCACCTCGCCCTCGGGGGACATCACATCCCCGATCTGAACACTGACCGTGTGCATCAGCATGCCGCTGACCTCATTGCGCGAGACAAACACACGCATCGGGCCATCATCGGTCTCGGCATCCCCGACCAGGGTCTGAAGATCGCCCTCGTCTGCCTCGCCCGAGAAGTCACAGACCTGAACATCCAGCGTGTAGGTCTCGCCGTCCAGTTCCAGCTCGGCGCTGTTGGAGGCCTGCGCACTACCGGCACCGGCCAGTGCCAGGCCAGCAGCGGCCAGGATCACGAATGAGCGTTTGGACATTCCCTTTCTCCCGATGGTGGCGAGCGTCCAGTATCGCGACTCGCCCTGCCGGGAACAAACGTTCACCGATTACCGGGTCACGCAGTGGGCATCATCGAGGAGTGGTGGTGCACGATTTTCCATTCCCCTTCGCGGTTCTCGTAGACGAAGGTATAGCGAGCGGGGACTTCCTGCGTCTCGCTGCCGTCGGTCACGCGGAAGGTATAGGTGCCCGCGTCGGTCAGCTTGTTGCAGCCGAGCTTCACGTTGCGCGTGTTGATGGTGCCGAAGGGCTTCTTCTCTAGGAAATGCTCGAAGTAGTCCTGGATCTCGGCATGGTTGGTGCGCGGAACATTGGACACGGTCGGCAGCAGCACCGCGTCGTCGGCGTACAGGGCGGTCACGCGGCGGGCATCACCCGTCTGCAGGGCGTCGTTCCAGGCATCGAACAGTTCCTCGGCCAGACGGCGCGTGGCCGGTGCACAGACCACGCAGCTCTCGTTCGGCGGGGTATCGATCGCGGCGGCGAGCAGGTCGCTGCCCGTCCCGGTCACCGGGTGGTGCTGGTCACGGTGCGAGGCGCTCAGACTCAGGCGCGAACGCGGCGCCTCGTCGGCGTTGATGAACTGGGTGCCGCTGATGCGCGGCCGGGTGACGGTGCTCACTGCGTGTTCTCCCACTCGGGCCGATGGCGGCCGGGCAAAGCGTGAATTGTAAGGGACCCTCCAGGGCCTGTCATGGCAGCCACTCAGCCGGCCTGGGCCTTGAACGCAGCCAGCAGGTCTTCGACCTGCGCCCGCACCCGGGCCTCGTCCTGGATGGCAAAGTCGAGAAAGGTCTGGGCGACGACGGACAGGACCTTCTTCTTCGGGTAGACGATATGCCACTGGCGATGGATCGGGAAGTGCTCGACATCCAGCAGCGCCACCGGGCCCTCGGCCCCCTCGGCGCTCAGGGTGTGCAGCGACAGAACGGCAATCCCCAGACCGCCGATCACCGCCTGCTTGATCGCCTCGTTACTGCCCAGCTCCATGCGCACGGGCGGGCTGATCCCGTGTTCCTGGAACAACTTGAGCGTCGCCTCGCGGATCCCCGAGCCCGGCTCCCGCATCAGAAAGGTTTCCTGCTCCAGCTCCTTGAGCGGGATGTTGCGTCGGCCGACCAGTGGGTGATCGCGGCTGGCCATCACCACCAGCGGGTTCGGAGCGAACGGGTGCACGGCGACATCGGTCAGCCGCTCGGGGACATGCCCGATGATGTAGAGGTCGTCGTCGTTGTTCGACAGCCGTTCCAGCACCCGGTCAAAGTTGCTGACCTCCAGCGACAGTTCGATATCGGGATAGCGCCGGGCGAACTGTCCGAGAATGCTGGGCGCGAAGTACTGCGCGGTGGTGATCACCGCCAGGCGCAGACGCCCCCGCTTGAGCCCGTGCATCTCGGCCAGTTTCATCTCGAGGTTGGTCAGCGCGCCGAGCATCTCGCGGCAGGTGTCGTACAACAGCAGCCCGACCTCGGTCGGGAAGGCCTTGCGCCCCACGTACTCGAACAGCGGGAGCCCCAGTGCCGTGGAGAGCTTCTTGATCTGGATCGAGACCGTTGGCTGGGTCAGATGCAGCTCTTCCGCCGCGCGGGTAAAGCTCCCCAGGCGCACGATCGCCTCGAACACCTGCAGCTGACGCAGCGTCGCATGCCGGATCAGGTGCGCCGGAAGCTCCGATTTAAGCATCACCTGGGGGAGACCGGACTCCTTCTGCGTCGGGGACTGTGCCATGCGTCGCAACCGGTTACCGCGTAAGACCGGCGTACAGCATCGGCAGCTTTTCCGGCAGCCGGTCGATCTGGTCCAGCACCATGAAGTGCTGGGCCCCGAAGATGCGCTCGACGTATTCATCCGCCTGCGGATCGAGACTCATGCAGAAGGTGTACACGCCTTTGCGCCCGACCTCCTCTACCGCCCGCTTCGCATCCTGACGCAGGTACTGCGGGTCGCGCACATCGGTATCCGCCGGCTCGCCGTCGGTGATGATCAGCAGCAGCTTTTTCGCCGTGCCCTGATTGTGCAGCAACTGGCCGGCATGGCGGATAGCCGCTCCCATGCGGGTGGATAGCTGGCCTTTCATCCCGGCGAGACGCGCCTTCGCGGTGTCGTCGAACGGGGCATCGAAATCCTTGAAGCGGTAATACTCGACGTCGTGGCGCCCATCGGAGGCGAAGCCGTGGATGGCGAACGGGTCGCCAATGCGCGAGATCGCGCCGGACAGCAGCGTGGCCGCCTCGCGCGCCAGTTGCACCACGGTCGTCTCGCCGTCGCCGATCGTCTCGTTGGTCGACTCCGACAGATCCAGCAGCACCAGTACGGACAGGTCGCGTACATGGCGCAGATTGCGCACATAGATGCGTTCGTCGGGCTGGCGCCGCATGCGGACATCAATCTGGGCCTCGACCAGCGCGTTCACGTCCAGCTCGTCGCCCTCCGGCTGCTTGCGCATGCGCTGAACGCCCTGGGGCTGCATCGCCTCGATCAGGAACTTCAGGCGCGAGACCAGCGGCTTGTGCTTGTCGTAGATCGCCTCGATCTCCTCGATTTCGCCCTTTCTCGGGCGTCGCTCCAGCAGTGTGACCCAGTGCGGACGTTCCAGCTGCATCTGATAGTCCCACTCGTGATAGTGGAACGGCAGCGAGATCGGCTCCTTGCCCTCCTGCTGATTGATGCTTTCGTCTTCGCCGTCGCGGAACCACTCGGTCGCCAGCACCAAGATCTGCTGGGCGTCGTCGCCGGCGTTCGGCACGTCCAGCGTATTGATCATCTGCATCGGCGTGACATAGAAACGCTCCTGCCCGGAGCCATGCGCGGCCAGGACCTCCGCCTCTTCCTCTTCGCGCCCGAAGTTCCAGAGATAGCGGTTGTCGTCGCGATAGAGGACCTCCGGCGCGACCTTGGCCGGATTCATGTAGCCCTGCTCGGGGAACTCGGGCGCCAGCGCTTCGGCCAGCTCGCGGGCCAATCCAGCGGCCTCGAGGTCGTCTACCCGTTCCGCAAACGCACTCACGGCCTTCTGCACAAACGCATGGGGGTCGTAGTAATCCGGATCGAGCAGGGCACGCGCGGTGCGCGCCAGCAATGCCTGTGGCGTTTCGCCATCCTCCGCCGTGGCGGTATGCAGCGGCACCCAGATCTGGCGCAGGCCCGGGAACGCGGCGATCGCCAGGGCCTCGATGCGCGCATCCTCGAACAGCTCGGTCAGGATGCCAACCACGCCCCGTGGCCCCTCCTCCGACTGCATCTCGCGGGTATGCACCACATGGGATGCCGCATGCGCGGCCGCCGCGCGATAGAGATCCAGACCGGTCAGACCCTCGACATCGTCGTAGGCGTCCGGCAGGAAGATCGTGAAGCCCTCGATGTAGGGCCGATATCCCTCGCGCGACTCGAAGTCGCCACTGGTCGGGCGCATGAAAAAATCGCGCGCCCACAGCGAGCGCAGATAGAGGTTGATGCGTCGCTGCACGTCCACGAACAGGGTGCCGCGGCGCTCCTTCTGGAACACCGAGCGCGACTCCGGCGACTCCAGGCCGAAGTAGGCAATCTGCGCCTCCAGGTCCGTGCGGTGGGCCTGTGCGCCCCACGTCGCCCAGCGACGAAGCCCACCCAGCGTCAGGTGGGTTAGCAGCTCGTCGAGGTGCTCCAGCATCGGGCGCACGCCACGCGGCGCCTGCCCCAGCAGGTTGTCCAGCAGGCGCAGATACCCTTCGAACAGCGAATAGTCGCCAAGCCGCTGGGCCGCAACCGGGCTGGTCTCGATCACCAGGGTAATGACCGCCGCGGAGGTCTTGGAGTACATCTTGATCGCGGAACCGAGCAGCTCCGCAACGGCATCCTCGCCCAGTTCCTGGGCCAGTGCCGGCGCCTCCTGCACGAAGGCGACGACCATCTCCGAACCGCGTCCCAGGGCTTGAAGACTGCGGGCCCCTTCAAGGTAGTAGCGCTTGAGACCACCGGCGCTGAAGGCACGGCTGGCCTCCTGCCAGGAACTCTCCAGCACCTCGGCGGCGTGGTTCCCCAGATCTTCGAGGAGGTCCTGGTAGTCCTCCAGATGAACGCTCATCGGTACGGGTACGCCGCGCGGTGCGCTAGAAGAAGGTGGTGACGGCCGAATCCAGCGCGTCGCGCATGTCCGGATCGTCGGTGATCGGCCGCACCAGGGCCATACGGCAGGCGCCCAGCGGCTCCACGCCCTTGGCGATCAGCGAGGCGGCGTAGACCAGCATGCGGGTGGAGATGCCCTCGTCCAGCCCATGGCCTTTCAAGTTGCGTGCGCGCTCGGCCACGCTGACCAGCTTGCCGGCCATCTCTTCGTTGACCTTGCCCTCGTGAGCGACGATCTTCGCCTCGGTCTCGTGATCCGGATAGTCGAAATCCAGCGCGCCAAAGCGCTGCTTGGTCGACTGCTTCAGGTCCTTCATCAGGCTCTGGTAGCCCGGGTTGTAGGAAATAACGACCTGGAAGTCCGGATGGGCCTGGACCATCTCGCCCTTCTTCTCCAACGGCAGTACGCGGCGATTGTCCGTCAGCGGGTGGATCACCACCGTGGTGTCCTGGCGCGCCTCGACGATCTCGTCGAGATAGCAGATCGCCCCGTGGCGGGCGGCCAGGGTCAGCGGACCGTCCTGCCAGCGCGTGCCGTCGGCATCGAGCAGATAACGCCCGACCAGATCGGACGCCGTCATGTCCTCGTTACAGGCGACCGTAATCAGCGGCTTGCCGAGCTTCCAGGCCATGTGCTCGACGAAGCGGGTCTTCCCGCAGCCCGTCGGGCCTTTCAGCATCATCGGCATGCGCACCGAATACGCCGCCTCGTACAGCTCGATCTCGTCCGCGACCGGCTGGTAATACGGCTCTTCCGTGATCAGGTGATCGCGCAGATCGTCTTGCATTGCCCAGACTCCTCAATCAAAAAAGGCCGGGGGACGGGATGGTCTCCATCCCGCCCAGCCCCGGCCCCGAAACGCCCCGGCTCAGTCCGGCCAGATACGATTCGGGTGCAGGTTCTTCCACGGCTCGTCGGCCGTCGCCTTCGCCTTGCCCGGATCGAGCTCGGCGATGGTGCGGCCGCCGCGGCTGGCGCCGCTGGACTTCGTGGCCGCCGCCTTGGTGCCCGACGTCTTGCGTGCAGACTGTGCGACCGGCTTCCTGGCCGGTGCCTTGCGCTTGGCCGTCGACGCCTTGCGGGTCGCCGTCTTGCGTCCCGTGCTTTTGGGCGTCGCCGCCTTTTTCGTTGCGGCTGCCTTGGTGCTGGCCGCCTGATGCGTTTGTGCGCTCGCGGGGGTCGTGCTGGTGTCTTTCTTCGGCGCGCTGGCCGCCGCGGCGTTGTTGTCCTTGTTCTGGTCTTCCCGGGCGCTGCGCACTCCGGCCGCCAGCTTGTCTTGCAGATTGCTCATTGCGACACCTCCTCGATGATGGCTTCGATCTCGGCCGCCGCCGGTTCGCCCGGTTTGCCCAGGTCGTACACGGAACAGCCTTCCAGCGCGGAGCGCCGGTAGATGGCCCGCCGACGGAGCGACTGCTCCAGGGCGGGGATGTCGATCTCCATCAGTGCATGCTTCATCGCACGCGACAGCGCACTGCGGACCTCGAGCTGGTTGACCACGACATAGGGGCGCAGCGAACGATTCTTCATCTGCGCCTCCTCCAGACCGCGCCCCATCCGGACGCTGCCCCAAAGATCCACGGGGGACGGCAGAACGGGGATCAACACGACATCCGAACCCGCGAGGGCAGCGGTCACCGCCCCACCCTCCAGGGTTGGCGGGCAGTCGACCACGATGTGATCGTAGTCCTTGCGCAGCGCCTTGAGTTCGCGGTCCAGCGGCCCCGCGACGGAAAACACGGAGGCGGGAAAGGGACGGTCTTCCGAAGACATCCGCGCCCATTGGCCGGCCGATCCCTGCGGATCCGCATCGACCACCAAGGTGCGTCCTCGACGCGCCAGACCGGCGGCGAGATTCATGGAGAGGGTGGTCTTGCCGGTACCCCCTTTCTGATTGACTACCGCGAATACCCGGGAACCCACGTCTCAGCCTCCTGTAGAGCCACTGCCCCTTGCAAGACACGCCCTGTCTCGAAAAATCCGGAGAACCAACGCGCGTGTGTGCATCGACCAGCGTTTCCCGTTGCCAGGAACCGGCCGAGCCAGTCCCGTGGCCTCTGACGTGATGATCGATCAGCCAGTCGTTTCGCTGGCCAGCCGATCCACCTCTTGCGCGAAACGCTGATCCGCCTCGCCAATCCGGTCGCCATCGCGCGCATCAATGGTGATGTTCACATACGTCGTACCGAAACTGATATTCGGATGATAGCCATCCTCCTCCGACAACTCGGCGACACGATCGAGAAACTCGCGCGTGATGCCGTAACGGTCAAAGGTGAACTGTTTGCTGATGGTCGCCGAAGAGCCCTTGCCCGGCTCCCAGCCGGCCGGCACCACGAGATCGCTATCCGCCATGTACTACTCCAGAACGTTGGACGGGCGCGTCCTTAACGAACGGCCGCATCCTGTGCGTCGATCTCCCGTACATGCTCAAGCTCATCCTCCAGGATGCTCTCGAACAGCTCGGCGTCCGCCGCGGCACCCACGCGCCGACAGTACACCGCCGCCTCGTCATACAGGCGCACGGCGTCCATCTCCAGTTCGCGGTTGCGCTCCAGCAACTCGGCCATCGAGCGCCCCAGACGTACGGGTGCCAACTGGCTCCCGTTGGGGGCCACCCCATAGTGAAACATGCGGGTCATGAATCGATCCGCATGGTCCAGTTCCTCCTGGGCGTCCCGACGCAGGCATTCGCTGACATCGCTCATGCCCCACATCGCCGTTAATCGCGCCTGGGCCAGATACTGCTGAACCGCGGACAGCTCATGCGCCACCGCACGGTTCAGGTAACCCACGATCCGCGGATCCGCCATCGAGGTTGCCTCAGCTGGCCGAGCCGTCGGCGGTCGGGGCCTTCGGCAGGATGCTTTCCACTTCGGAGTGGACACGGGCAATGATATGCGCAGCGACCAGACCGTCACCCACACGCTCGCAGGAATCCGCACCGGCACGCACCGCCGCATTCACGGCACCGGTCTCGCCACGGACCAGAACGGTCACGTAACCACCACCGACGAACTGACGACCGATCAGGCGCACTTCCGAGGCCTTGGTCATCGCATCCGCCGCTTCAATTGCCGGCACCAGACCACGGGTCTCGATCATGCCGAGGGCCACACCAGAAATTTCGCTCGCCATTGCTAACCTCTTTTACAAACGGGCCGCCGGGCCGCTCGGCCGCGGCGGCGTTGATCCGCCGTAGGGACTTACGGCTTTTCCGGGAGGATGTTTTCCACCTCGGAATGCACACGGGCGATGATGTGCGCAGCCACCAGGCCGTCACCCACACGCTCGCAGGAATCCGCACCGGCACGCACCGCAGCGTTCACGGCGCCGGTCTCGCCACGCACCAGAACGGTCACGTAACCGCCACCGACGAACTGACGACCGATCAGGCGCACTTCCGAGGCCTTGGTCATCGCGTCAGCGGCTTCAATCGCCGGCACCAGACCACGGGTCTCGATCATGCCGAGGGCCACACCAAAGTTTTCGCTAGCCATTACTCAACTCCTATCAAGCGTTACTGATGAATTACTTTTCAACCTGCTCGGGCAGGATGCTTTCCACTTCGGAATGCACGCGGGCAATGATGTGCGCAGCCACCAGGCCGTCGCCCACACGCTCGCAGGAATCCGCACCGGCACGCACGGCAGCGTTCACGGCACCGGTCTCGCCACGCACCAGAACGGTCACGTAACCGCCACCGACGAACTGACGACCGATCAGGCGCACTTCCGAGGCCTTGGTCATCGCGTCAGCGGCTTCAATCGCCGGCACCAGACCACGGGTCTCGATCATGCCCAGCGCCACACCAAAACGTTCAGTTGCCATTTCTCTTTCTCCTGGAGTTACAGTTTTTCCAATTAAAATGACGCTCAAGCCGCCTTGTGGGCACTAGCAGAGCGCTGTGCATCGGTCTGGTCTTGTCCAGCCTTGTTCGTCGACCCTTCCGCCTTCCTGCCACCATCGTCCCAGTGGTCGATGATGCCGCCGATCGTCAGATCGGTTGTCACCTTGGGGTCATCGAGCGCGTAGCGCGCGGCCGATCCAGAGATCGTGAACACCCAGTTGCCCGGGTGTGCACCCACTGGATCCACGGCGACGCTGAGCGCACCCTTTTGATCCACCAGCACGCGCAGTGACATGGTCTGGAGTCCGTCCACCCGACGGGTCACCACCAGTTCGTCCTGCACCTGCATAATTTCCATGGAGCTACTGCTCCTCCCAGTAATCGATGATCCCTACGATCGTCGCGTCACTGGGGTATTCCTTACTGCCGGCCGCCTCGCGCGCCGCGGACGATCCCACCACGATCACCCAGTCCCCGGGGACACAACCCACCGCGTCCACCGCGACCGTGCGCGGCCCGCCGGCCTTCTCCTGGACCACCAGCAAGGGACGGTGACCCAGATCCCGGATCCGGTTGGTCGAAACCAGCGTCTTCTCTACCTTGCAGATCTTCATTCCGTGTCCCGTTAGCTCAACCGGCGAGCGGTTCCAACTGGCTGCCGCTGCGCTTGTCGCGAATCACCATGTGGCACCCGATCAGGCCTTTTTCGGCCAGTTCGCGGTAGCGCGCCATGATCTGGTCGCGAATCCGCCGGCAGCGGGCTTCAACCCGCTCGCGCGACCCCGGCACCTTGCGGTCGTAGCGGTAATGGATCACCACCGGTACCGGCAGGCCCCGCTCGACATTCAGCTGCCGAAAAATCTTGTTCACCCCCACGTCCATCCCGTGGGCGCCTTCTTCCATCGTTTCCAGGTGCGCGAAGTAGGCAAAATTGCGTACCTGCATCTCCTCGACTTCCTGGCCGACGATGATCACCCGCTCGCGGTGCCCCACATCGGCGTAATGCCCGTTGTGGTAGCGCGCCACGTAATCGAGCTGCGAAATATTGTTCAGCAGCAGCCGCGAGATCAGCCGAAGCATCCCCTCGTGCGGCGCCCCGTTGCCGTGTCCCCAGCCCTGCTGGTGGATCGCGTCCTGGATCGACTGATACACGCGCAATTCCGCCTCACGGCCGTCCAGGTCCTGCGTCTCCCGATACACCTTCGCGCTATCCACGAAGCGGTACAGACTCATCCGCGTATCGGCGTCGGGGATATGGATCTTCACGGCATCCGTATCCGTGTCCACGCCAATCAGCAGCGTGTCGACCGAGGCCCCACAACAGTAGGTATTCTCGATCGCCTGACGAAACGCCCGCAGCTGCCGCAGCGCGGCATCCGCCGCATCCCGTTCGCTGTTGCCGTGCGCCGCACACCCCTGGTGATGCGGGTCCGCACTGCTGTAGTGATACGCCGCGATCTTCAGGTAGCGACTCGGCACATCCGCCGTGGTCGGCCGTCCTTCACGAAAGCGCAACAGCTCGCGTTTCGTCCAGTGGCGGACATCCTCTTCGATGTCGAACTGCGCCCCGGCATAACTCTTCACTCGAACCGCCAGATCCGGCAGGCGCAGGATAAAACGCCGCAGGCTCAACAGCCGTCCATCCGAACAGGGCGAGATGTCCACTTCGTGGAAGTCGCAGTCGAGGAAATACGCGATCGCGCGTTCCGCCTCGTCCACCAGGTCATCCCGACCCGCCCAGTATTCATTGACCAGCTGATCGAACAGCTCGAACGTCCCGTGCAGGTACAGTTCGCGCGTGTCCAGATCATTGATCCACGCATCCTCCAGGACGCGTTCCGGCAACCGATAGCCGAGGTTATCCTCCACAATCCGTTGCGCCTTTTCCTCGAAGTCCCGCTCGTGTTGCAGCGCATGGACCTCTTTCAGTACCGGCACCAGATTCGCGAACCGATCGCGAAAGCCGCTTTCAAACGCATACAGCCGTTCGTTGTCGGCAACATCCGCCAGGGGATGCCCGGGCTTCAACACAGAAGGCACATCCAGCGGCGCCTGCGCCTTCGGCGGCACCGCGCTCACCAAAGGTTGCGCAGCCACCGAAGTGGCACCTTGTGCTACCGGCGACCGGACGGCACTTCCCCGTGGCGTCGCGTAACGCGTGCCAAAGGGCGAAGTCTTGCGGCGGCCTCGGCGCACCATCGTGGTCGTATTGCCTCCTTATTCGCCGCTTAGCCGCGGGCACCGCCGGACAGGGTCACCAGCGAACCGCTGCCACTGTTCCCGGAGGAACCGGTGATCTTGCTCATCGGCACTTCCTTGCGTTCCAGCTCGCGATTGGCATAGGCGCTCCGGCCTTCGCCCCGCGGGTTGCCCTTTTGCGTCGCATTGCGGCGCGTCGAGAACCCTTCGGTCCCGGTCACACGGTCACCCCGTTGCCAGTCATCTCCCGTGATGGAGACGCCGTTACTGCTGCCGTTGACCGTCACCCGCTCGGCACCGACCTTTTGGCCTTCTTCCACCGGTGCCGCCGCTACTTCCTGCTGGCCACGGTTGTAGCGAAATTCCTCGGTCCCAGATACCAGACCCATCGCCTTGTTGATCGAACCGGTCAGGCTGCTGCTGCTGCCATAAGCGGTTCCAGTGATACGTTCGCGGCGCTCCGCCGCACTCCGTGCGGGCGTATTGACACTGAACCCCGCGTTGGGCATCGGGCGGGCCGGGGTTGCCGGCTGCGCGGGTGCCGGACCCTGCATACCGTCCGGACGCAGACGCGGATGCAGCCTCCCGGCCACACTGGCGCAGGTCTGAACAAACTCGTTGGCACCGACATACGGGGCCCCGGAAACATCCTGGCACGCTCCACGCTCGGTACCGGTTACCCGCTCGTCGTAGCCCGGCTGGGAGCCCGACACCTCATGCGCGGGCGTCGAATGCCGTTCGGCTACGCGGACTTCCGCCGCCTGACTGTCGGACGTGTCGCAGAATGCCTCGTACTGATCCGGTCCAATGTACGCGGTGCCGCTCACGGGCTTGCAGGCCCCGTATTCGTCCCCGGTCACGCGGGCTGAGCGCCCAACTGCCGTCCCGGACACCATCTGCTGGTTCCACGTCCGACCCACCGTCACCTTCTCCGGTGCGGCTTCCGGACGACGGCCGCCGCAAAAGGCGTCGTAGTGCTCGGAGCCGGCATATTCCGTACCGGTGATCGGCTTGCAACCGCCGTACTCATCACCCGTTACATGGATCGAGTGGTCTACCTGAGTGCCAGACACTTCACGGCCCCGAAGGGTATGCATCACCCCCACCTTGGGCACACCACCAGCCGCCGGGCGATCACACACATCACCGAAGTCGGCCTGGTTGTAGTACGGCGTCCCGGTCAGCGGGCGGCAAGAGCCGGATTCGTCGCCGGTCACCTTCGGGCTTCGGCCCACAGCCGTACCCGTTACGCTCTGGTCTTCCATCGTGTGCAGCTCCTGCACCTTGGCCGGCGTCGGCTCCGGGCGGGTACCGCACATGCCCTTGAACTGTTCCGTACCAATGTATTCGGTCCCGGTGACCGGCTTGCAGCTGCCGTATTCATCACCCGTGACTCGCGAGGAGCGCCCGACTTCGGTCCCGGTCAGTTCACGACCGCGAAGCGTATGCATGACGCCGACCTTCATCGGCGCTCCGTTGGACTTTCCCGTGTTGCACGGAACCTCGCTTGCCTGCGTGTTCAGGTACTCGGTGCCGGTGATGTCTCGGCAGGAGCCCGATTCGTCCCCGGTGACACGCGGGCTACGGCCGACACTGGTGCCGGAGACACCCTCGCCGTGGCGCGTCACCATTACGCTGGTCCGGGGCTTGCTTGACGGCGCGCCCGTCCCGCAGAAGCCTTCGTACTGCTCGCTGCTCAGGTACTCGGTACCGGTGATCGCCTCGCAGGACCCAGATTCGTCCCCGGTCACGCGCACAGAGCGCCCGACCTCGGTACCGCTGACTTCCTGGCCGCGGCTGGTATGGGAGTGTCCCACCTTGGCCGGATTGGCACTCGGGCGCACATGGCAGTAGCGCTCGTAGTGCTCGAGACCCAGGTACTCGGTCCCGGTAATATTCGAGCAGCTGCCCGCTTCGGCGCCGGTGACGCTGCGCGTCGCCTCGACCTGCGTGCCGCTGATGTGGCCACCGGCGAGGGTGGTGCCCTCTTCTACCTTCGGCGGTGCTTCGCTCGTCTGACCACGGGGACGACCACAGGGGCGACCCGGATCGGACGAACCTCGCCCGATGGTGCACAGCTCTTCACGACGCTGGCGTGCCACCTCGCGAGTGGACATACCCTTGCGCTTCGCGGCCTTCCACGAGCCTTCCTGCGGCATGGCACCGCGACCCTTGGAGCCGTTGAAGCGGCGCTTGGTCGCACGCTTGCCGTTCTGAGCCATCGCCTCGCGGCGGGCCATGCAGATCGCGCGGACCTCGGAGATCATCGGATGCGGACCCGCGGACTCGCCACCGGACTCGACCTTGTCGCACAGCTGGTCGAGGCCGCTTTCCACGACGGTGTCGCTCTCGGCGCTGGCCGCGCTATAGGTGTCGTCGCGCCCGGACGTCTCGTCCTTGCAACCACAACCACAGCCCTTTTTCTCTTCCTGCGCGGACGGCGCGAAGGAACCCTCGCCTTTCAGCAGGTCTTCACGGCGCGGCTCGGCGGCCATGGCCTTTTTGCCGTCGGTCGCCAGTGCCTGACGGCGCAGGCGGCAGATTTCGCGCCCGCTCATGTTGGAACAGTCGATCTCCATACCCTGGTTCTGCGACAACGCTTCGAGCTGACGCGAGCGGTCGGAACCTCCACGGGCCAACCCGCCCAGGGCCCGCGCACGGGTATTGGAACGACCGACGGCCTTCTTGCCCTGGCGCGCCATCTTCTGGCGGCGCTCAAGAGCGGCCTGGCGGCCGTTCGAGGCACCGGCGTGGGCGCCCGGTTCCGGGCGGCGCGCAGGTGCGCTGCTGCCGACCTCGAACGAGGTCGACGGCTGAGATTCGCTGGAGTGCGACTCCGGCTCCCGCGCCTGGGGGGCCGGTTCGGAAACACGCTGAGCCTGGCGCGCCTTTTGCGCGGCCGCGGCAGAACGCGACGTTCCCTTGGTTTGGCCGGTCGGCTTCACGGCAGCCTTGCCATTATGAGACATGGCCTTGCGCCGTTCCCGGGCGAGTTCTCGACCCGAGAGACCTTCAGACGCGGATGTCGGATTACTCATGGCACTTCCTTACAGTTGGCGGCAGCAACGGTAATAACGCTTGATGGACGGGCCGGGTGCCACAGACACCCGGCCTCCACCGAACCGGGGTCCTAGCGACCGCGGTCGACCACGAAGGCCATGCCCTGACTCTGGGCGTAGTTATCGTACGCAATGAAGCGCACCATCATGCCCGGGTTGGCACGACGGCATTCTTCGATCTCCTGCAGCACCGCCTCGACGGACTGCTCGCCGAAGAACGGCAGCTTCCACATGTACCAGTAGTGGGCCATGGCGTTTTCTTTTTCGCTGTACTCGATCGCCGGGTTCCAGCCCTGCGCGAGGCAGTATTCGATCTGCTTGCGCACCTGGTCGGCATTCATCTCCGGCAGATAGGAGAAGGTCTCGTACTTCTGCGACTGCTTGAAGTTCTGGATATCAGACATGTCGGTAATCCTGTGCTCTGGTTCTTTCTGGGCACGAACGGCGCCCTAGCGCCGCCCGTGCTCGGACGATCACTTGTGCTGGGTATCCAGCTTGTCGACGGTGTCGAACTCGAACTTGATCTCTTTCCACGTTTCCATGGCGATCTTCAGTTCGGGGCTGTGCTGCGCCGCCTGAGTCAGGATGTCCTTGCCTTCCTTCTCGATGTCCCGACCTTCGTTACGCGCCTGGACACAGGCTTCCAGCGCCACACGGTTGGCTGCCGCACCCGGGGCGTTGCCCCACGGATGGCCCAGCGTACCGCCGCCGAACTGGAGCACGGAGTCGTCGCCGAAGATGGAGACCAGGGCCGGCATGTGCCAGACGTGGATACCACCAGAGGCCACGGCAAACACGCCCGGCATGGAACCCCAATCCTGATCGAAGAAGATGCCGCGCGAGCGGTCTTCCGGAATGAAGGATTCACGCAGCAGGTCGATCCAGCCCAGGGTCGCGGCACGGTCGCCTTCCAGCTTGCCGACCACGGTGCCGGTGTGCAGGTGGTCACCACCGGACAGGCGCAGAATCTTCGCCAGCACACGGAAGTGGATACCGTGCTTCGGATGACGGTCGAGCACCGCGTGCATCGCACGGTGAATGTGCAGCAGCACGCCGTTGTCGCGGCACCAGTTGGCCAGACCCGTGTTGGCACAGAAGCCGCCAGTGATGTAGTCGTGCATGATGATCGGCGCACCAATTTCCTTGGCGAACTCGGCACGCTTGTACATCTCTTCCGGGGTCGGCGCGGTAACGTTCAGGTAGTGACCCTTGCGCTCGCCGGTTTCGGCTTCGGCCTTTTCGGTCGCTTCCTGCACGAACTCGAAGCGATCACGCCAGCGCATGAACGGCTGCGAGTTGATGTTCTCGTCGTCCTTGGTGAAGTCGAGGCCGCCACGCAGGCACTCGTACACGGCACGGCCGTAGTTCTTCGCGGACAGACCCAGCTTCGGCTTGATGGTGCAACCCAGCATCGGACGGCCGTACTTGTTCAGCTTGTCGCGCTCGACCTGGATACCGGAAGGCGGGCCACCGCAGGTCTTCACGTAGGCCATCGGGAAGCGCACGTCTTCCAGACGCAGGGCACGGATGGCCTTGAAGCCGAACACGTTACCGACCAGCGAGGTGAACACGTTCACCATCGAGCCTTCTTCGAACAGGTCGATCGGGTAGGCGATGAACGCGTAGAAGGACTCGTCGTCACCCGGCACGTCCTCGATGGAGTAGGCACGGCCCTTGTAGTAGTCCATGTCCGTCAGGAGGTCGGTCCACACCGTGGTCCAGGTACCGGTGGAGGACTCGGCGGCCACAGCGGCCGCGGCTTCTTCGCGGTCGATGCCCGGCTGCGGGGTGATCTTGAAACATGCCAGCAGATCGGTATCCAGCGGCATGTATTCCGGCATCCAGTAGGTTTCGCGGTAATCCTTGACGCCCGCGGAGTACTTCTTGGCGGCCATGTGGCTTTCTCCTACGCGTTGGTTAATCGTGACGGTCGCCTAGATTAGGAAGGCGCACTGCTAATAACAAATAAATAATCTAGATACGACCAATAGACTTTCGTTTATATAAGGACCGCTCCGCAGGACTCCGCGAAGCGGCATGGGGGTTCGGTTCGCATCAATGCCCGGCGCCTGCGCGGCAGCCGTAGCCGGGAATGCGGTGGCTGATTGTAGTCCATGACCGCAGCCAATGCATGCCCTCTGGTCCGCGCCGTGATGCGACCCGCCAACTTCCGCCCGCGAGGGGTCTCCGCCGCGAGGTTCAGGCGGAACCGCCCGCGTCGGCCTCCTGCGCGTTCAGCGTGTCGGCGTAGTGGTCACGCGCCACGTAGGTATAGATGGCCGGCACCACGAACAGCGTGAACAGTGTGCCGATCGCCATACCCGCCGCAATCACCAGCCCCATCGCGAACCGCGAACCCGCCCCGGCACCGGTGGCCATCAGCAGCGGCACCATCGCCACCACGGTCGCCGTGGTGGTCATCAGGATGGGCCGCAGGCGCAGGCTGGCCGCCTCCTCGATCGCATCGCGCAAGGGGCGCCCCTGACGCTGCAACTGGTTCGCGAACTCCACGATCAGGATGCCGTGCTTGGCGATTAGCCCGATCAGGGTCAGCAGACCCACCTGTGTATAGATGTTCAGGGAGGTCACGCCCAGGCTGATGAAGATCAGGGCACCGGCAATCGACATCGGCACCGTGGTCAGAATGATCAACGGGTCACGGAACGACTCGAACTGCGCGGCCAGCACCAGGAAGATCACCACCAGCGCGAAGAAGAACGTGACGACCAGATCCCCGCCCTCGGCCTTCAACTGGCGCGACTCGCCGGCATAGTCCACGTTCACATCCGGCGGCAGCACCTCGGCAGCAATCCGGTCGATGATGTCCAGGGCCTCGCCCAGCGTCACGCCCGGGCGCGGCACCCCCTGCAGCGTCACTGCATTCAGCTGCTGGAAGCGGTTGAGCTGGCGCGGCGTGACGGTCTCCTCCAGCGTCACGATACTGGACAGCGGCACCGGCTCGCCGTCCGCGGTGCGCGTGTACAGCTCTTCGAGTTGCTCCGGCGTCAGACGATCGGAGCGCTGAACCTGCGGGATGACGCGATAACTGCGGTTCTCCATCGCAAACCGCCCGGCGAACCCGCCGGACAGATACGTCGCCAGGTCGGCATTCAGCGTCGCCATGTCGATCCCGAGCTGCGAGGCACGCTCGCGGTCGATCTTCAGATCCACCCGTGGCTGGTCGAAGTTGAGATCGGTATCCAGAAAGATGAACCGACCCGTGGCCATCGCACGATCCTTGATCTCCTGGCTCAGTTCGTTGAGCTCCTCGAACGAGCTGGTCGAGCCGAACACGACACTGACCGGCGCGCCCTGCCCCGGGGTCGGCAGCTGTGGCGGCTGGATCGCAAACACCTCCAGCCCCGGCAGCCCTTCCAGAGCCGGCTGCAGGTCTTCCTCCAGGATCTTCGCCGTCGAGCGCTCGCGCTGGTCCCAGGGCGCCATGACAAAGCCGCCCAGAGCCTGGTTGGTCGCACCGGCCATGCCCGGCCCGCCGCCAAAGCCGTTCACGATAAAGATATTGTCGAGCTCGGGGATGCGGTCGAAAAAGCCGTCCGTCAGCGCAGTGTTGCGCTCCAGGTAGTCGATCCCCATGTAGGCGTCGCCCTCCATGATCGAGAAGGCGAAGCCCTGGTCCTCCTGCGGCTCCAGTTCGGTCTGCGAGGTCACGAACAGGAAATAACAGGACACCAGCACGATGGCGCCAAAGGCGGCGACCGTGAAGCGGTCATTGAGCGCCCCGTGCAGCCGCCGGCGGTATCGGCCACGCAGGCTGTCGAAGCGCGCATCCAGCCACGACTCGATACGCCCGCGCTTCTCCACCGAACCATCGCGCAGGATCTTCGAGCACATCATGGGCGAGAGCGTGATCGCGACAATACCCGAGATCACGACCGTCGCCGCGAGGGTAAATGCGAACTCGATAAAGAGCGTGCCGGTCAGGCCGCCGATGAACCCCAGCGGCAGGAAGACCGCCACCAGCGTGGTCGACATCGCGACAATCGGCCAGGCGAGTTCGCGCGCCCCCTGGATCGCCGCATCCATACGCGACATGCCCTCCTCGATATGCCGCGAGATGTTCTCCAGCATGATGATCGCGTCGTCGACCACGATGCCGATCGCCAACACCATCGCCAGCAGTGTCAGCAGGTTCAGCGAGAACCCCATCAGGAGCATCAGCATAAACGTGCCGACCAGTGACAGCGGTACCGCCACGGCCGGAATCAGCACGCTGCGCCACGACCCCAGGAACAGATAGATCACCACCAGTACGATCAGCAGCGCCAGCACGATGGTCGTCAGCACCTCGTCGATCGCGCTCTCGATGTACTCGGTGGAGTCATAAACGATCTCGCCCTCCAGCCCCGAGGGCAGGCGCGGCTCGATACGCTCCTCGAAGATCTCGCGAACCTCGGCAATTACCTCCAGGGCATTCGCATCCGGCGCCAGCTCGATGCCGATGAAGGTTGCCGCCTGACCGTTGAAGCGCACCGAGGTGTCGTAGTTCTCCGACCCCAGCTCCACCTCCGCAATGTCGCCCAGGCGCACCAGGTCGCCATCCTGCTCGAACAGGATCAGCTCCTCGAAGGCCTCCGGGGTCTGCAGATCGGTATCCGCGGTCAGATCCAGGCTCACCATCGAGCCCTTGGTCTGCCCCACCGCGGAGAGGACGTTGTTGCCCTCCAGTGCGGAGCGCACGTCGCGTCCGGTCACGCCATAGGCCGCCATGCGGTCGGCATCCAGCCAAGCGCGCATCGCAAAGCTCTGGTCACCGAGGATTTCGGCCCGCTGCACACCGTTGACGGTCGCCAGCTCGGGCTGCACCTCTCGGATCAGGTAGTCGGTGGTCTGGTTGTTGGAGAGCCGCTCGGAATAGAACGACATGTACATTGCCGCCACGTCCTGACCCACGGAGAGATCCACCACCGGATCCTCCGCCTCGGACGGCAGGTCGCTGCGAATCTTGTCCACCTGGGCGGATATCTGTGTCAGGGCCTGGTTCGGGTCGTAATCGAGCTCCAGGAACGCCTGCACCGTGCTCATCCCCGGCAGGCTGTTGGAGACGATGTAGTCGATCCCCTCCGCCTCGGCGATCTCGCGCTCCATCGGCGTGGTGATGAACCCCTGCACCAGGTCCGCATCCGCGCCGATATAGGCGGTGCTGACCGTAACCACCGCGTTCTGCACCTCGGGGAACTGGCGCACGTTCAGATCAAACACCGCGCGCACCCCGAACAGCAGTATGAACAGGCTGACCACAGTGGCCAGCACAGGCTTCTGGATAAAGATATCGGTAAAGCGCATCGTCGCGGGCCCGCTCAGCGATTCGCCGGCCGCGGATCGCGTTCGGAATCAGGCTGAGCATCCTCCGTGATCTTCACGGGGGTGTCGTTCTGCAGCTTCAGCAGACCGCTGACCGCGATCTCGTCGCCCTCTTCCAGGCCATCTACGATGCGCACCAGGTCACCGCGCCGTTCGCCGATCTCCACCAGGCGCTGTTCCACGCGCTTGTCGCCGTCATCGTCCTCGTAGATCACGAACACCGAGTTGCCCCAGGGCGCAAAGCGAACCGCCGTCTGCGGGACGACCAGGCCTTCCTCCGGCTCGCCACGCTGCAGCGTGACCCGGGCGAACTGGCCGGGGCGCAGGCGATGGTCCTCGTTGGTGATCATTGCCTGCACGCGGAACATCCTTGAAGCAGCTCGGACACGTGGCTCGATCGCGGTAATCTGCCCCTCGAAGGTCTCGCCATAGGCATCGACGGTGACCTCGACCGACTGCCCCAGTTCGACATTCGCCAGCCGGCGTTCGGGCAGCGTGAAGTTCACATAAAGTGGGTCCAGGGACTCCAGCACCACGATCGGGTCGCCCGGGCCGACAAACTGGCCCTCGTTCACCTGGCGAATACCCAGTTGCCCGTCAAAGGGCGCCCGCAGACGCTTCTGACGAATCCGCGCCTCCTGCGCATTGACCGCCGCCTGCGCCTGTTGCGCCTCGGTGGCACGGCGCTGGAACTCCGAGTCGGAGATATCGTTGCGCTGCACCAGGCCCCGCGCCCGTTCCAGCTCGCGTGCGGACAACTGCGCCTCGGCGCGCAGGCTTTCCAGCTCCGCCTCGTCCAGCTCAGTGTCGAGCTCGACCAGCGTCTCGCCCGCCTCGGCGAAGGCCCCGTTGGCGAAGTGGATGCGATCGACAATGCCCTGCGCCTCGAAACTCAGCGTGGCGCCCTGCACCGCCTCCAGATCCCCCACCGCGCGCAGCTGCGGGGCCCAGCGATCGGTTTTCACGGTCGCCGCATTGATGGTCGCGGTCGGCTCCGGCATTTCGTCAAAGAACTCCGCGATCTGCTGATCCACGAAGGCCTTGAAACCGAAGATGCCACCCAGGACCAGGGCTACGCCCAGCAGCATCAGAAAGAATCGCTTGCTCATGAAGTTGCCTCGGGAATGTGCTCGCGCAGGACCGCGCGCACCCGCTCCGTCTCGGCGCGCACGACCGAGGGTTCGTCCGGATCGATCCGCGGTTCCCAGCGCCAGCCGGTCAGCAGTGCATGGGTGTGGCGAATCAAGTGTTCATACGGGCGGTGGATGTCGTAGGCATCCAGCAACCCCTGGGCATTGGCAAGAGTCTGCATTCCGGTATTGAGCGCCCACGGGCCCAGCCCCATCTCTTCCTCGCCCAGTTCCTGGGCCAATGGAAGGTCCTGGTTGGCCCGAGCCTCGGAAACAATCACGGTCACCGCCTCGCTTATGGGCTGCGCGGCCTCCAGCAACTCCTCCCGGCGCGCCTCCGACGTACTCGCCCAGACCACCTCTGTCGTCACGAACTGAGTCAGGCGATAGTAATCCGGATTCACCTGCGCGAAATCGATATCGGCCAGCACCATGGCCAGCATTCGTGAACGCGTTCCCAAAGGCAGCCGCGGAATCCGCCGAAAAACCTCGGCACGCTGGCGCGTCGTCCGGGTGGCGACGGCCGCCAGCAGGTCCTCCTTGGAGTTGAAATGCTGGTACAGCGTGCCGGTCGCGTACTCGCACGCGGCCGCCAGACGCGACATCTGCAACGCCAGAAGGCCCTCCGAGCGGATCAGCTCGTGGGCCTTTTCGACAAAGAGGGTCTCACGCGCCTCGCGCTCGCGCTGCTTTCGGTTCTCGGTACCCATCGGCGCAGCCTACCGAATTGGAACCAAGATTTGAACCTCGTTCACGCATTCAGCAAAAAAACCGGGGCCCAGAAGACCCCGGTCGCCTGTCGTCGGCACCCAGTCAGCCGGCTTCGCGCAGAAGGCGCACGATCGCGTCGGCCACGCTCTTGCTGGACTGCGGGTTCTGCCCCGTCACCAGCTTGCCATCGACCACGACATGGTCGGCCCAGTCCTCGGCAGTCTCGACCTCCCCGCCCAGTTCGGCCAGGCGGTCCTGAAGCAGAAACGGCACGGCCTGGTCGAGCTGTACCGCCTTCTCCTCACTATTGGTGAACGCGGCCACCTTGCGACCCTTCACCGCCGGGCTGCCGTCCTTCAGCATCGCGCCGACCAGGCAGGCCGGCCCGTGACACACCGCGCCCACGACCTTGTCGTTTTCCAGAAACTCGGCCACCAGGCGCTGCACATGCGGGTTTTCCGGGAGATCGAACATCGTCCCGTGCCCGCCGGGGAAGAAGATCGCCGCGTACGCATCATGGTGCATGCCTTCATCGAGATGGATCGTGTCGTCCAGGGCCTCCTGCGCGGCGACCGCGGCCGGGCCGGGATGATTCGACTCCAGGCTCTTGGGGTCCAGCGGCACGGGCCCGCCCCTGGGGCTGGCCACCTTGATCTCGAAACCGGCCTTGCGGAAGCGGTCATACGGCACCGAGAACTCGTCGAACCACACGCCCGTCGCGTGGCCATCGCCGATCTCGCCGTGACTGGTCACCACCATCAATATCGTCTTGCTCATCCCGCGAACTCCTGTTGCGTCCGTACAAGTCGGTGGACTCGTCATGCGGCCGGCGGGTTCCGGGGATTCCAGGTCATTGAGCCGCCCATCAGCACGGATACGGTGTTGGCAGCCCCTCAGGCCGCCGCCCACCACGCGCGCAAGGCCGTCACGTCCACGCAAGACCCCGGCAACGCCGGACCCTCCAGAACGGTTGCGGGCTGATCTGGCTCGCCGAACCCGTCGAGTACCGCCAGCGCACCGGCAAAATCCTGCCGGCGGGTGTAGTCGTTCGTGGTCACCACGACCTTCAGGCCCGCGCCCCGCGCCGAGCGTACGCCGTTGTCCGAGTCCTCAAGGGCCAGGCACTCCTCGGGACCGAGATTCATCGCCTCCATCGCGTGCTGGAAGATATCCGGGGCGGGTTTCTTCTCCGGGACGACGTCACCAGCCGAGATCACCTCGAATCGGTACGGGCCCTCTTCGCCCAGCGTCGCCACCAGCAGCGCAGTGACGTTCTCGGGTGTCGTGGTGGTGGCAATCGCCAGGCGCAGGCCCGTGGCCGCCGCTTCGTCGAGCAGGCGCTCGACGCCTGGACGCAGCGGTATCGCACCCGTCTCCAGTAGCGCCACGTAGTGCCGTGTCTTGGCCGCATGCAGATCGCGGATGCGCTGATCGATGCCGGGCTCGGCCAGGATCTCCGGGTGCTCCTCCGAGAGGTACTGGCGGATGCGTTCCTTGCCACCCGTGACGCGCAGCAGCTGTCCGTAGCGCTCGACGCTCCACTCCCAGTCCAGCCCGGCCTCGGCAAACGCCTTGTTGAAGGCCACGCGGTGGCCGTCACGCTCGGTATCGGCCAGTGTGCCGTCGACATCGAAGATCAAGGCCTTCAGTTCCTGCATCCGAGTTCCTTTGATATCAGTCTGATAAATGGGCATTCACGCTTGGACACACACAAAAACCCTGGCACGGGACTTGCCCGCCCGCACCGTCTCTGGTACTAAGTGCGCCTCATTTTTCCAGCCGGAGAATGCCCGCATGGCTGCCGACAAGAAACAGGACCAACCCTCCACCAAGCACATGGTTGCCGGAGGTATCGCGCCCTACGAGCCGAAGTCCGGCGAAGAGTACATGAATCCGGAACAGCTCGATCATTTCCGCAGCCTGCTGCGGGCATGGCGCCAGGAGCTGGCCGAAGAGGTCGATCGTACCGTGGGCCACATGCGCCAGGACGCCGCGAATTTCGCGGACCCGGCCGACCGCGCCACCCAGGAAGAAGAGTTCGGCCTGGAACTGCGTGCCCGCGATCGCGAGCGCAAGCTGTCGAAGAAGATCGACGAGGCGCTGCGCAAGATTGACACCGGGGACTACGGCTACTGCGAGACCTGCGGCGTCGAGATCGGCATCCGCCGCCTCGAGGCACGCCCGACCGCCACGATGTGCATCGACTGCAAGCAGCTGGCGGAAATCAAGGAAAAGCAGATGGCCTAGGGAGACGCTGATTTAATCGCACGTCCGCGCTCGAGTCGCTTTTGCGTGGGAACAAGGCGCGGTGACTGCCGTGCAGTCATTCTGCACAAGGGAACCGCAACGCAGTTCCCGCGCAAAAGCGGCCGAGCCCCTGCTTTCAATGGCTTGTGGGGTTGGTGCCCCCTGTTCCCCGATCCTGCGTTGCGCCGCTTGCGGGTAGAACCACTACCCGC
>NZ_KB822961.1:0-66986 GCF_000364985.1 Thioalkalivibrio sp. HL-Eb18 | reverse complement strand
ACCTTGTCGTCATCGATCGTACGGGGACGTCCGCTTCTCGGGGCATCCGTGAGCCCCCCGATGCGTGCCTGCTCGAAGCGCTTGCGCCACTTGCTCACCGTCTCCGCCGAGACGCCAACCCGCGCGCCAATCTCCGAAGCCTTCAGGCCTCGCGTGCTCAGCAGAATCATGCGCGCGCGCTGTTGTTCCGCCGCGGGCATCTGGCGCCGCCGCAGCCAGCTCTCGAGCTCGTCGCGTTCGGCTTCACTGATCGTCAACGTCTTGATCGGTCGTCCCATTCCGGTCGCCTCCCGAGTGCCTGTTGTCAGGATACAGGGGGACAGTCACGGAGTCGATGAACTTTTGTTAAACGACACTAGGGAAACACTGATCTAACGCGAGAACAGGCGCTGCCACCAGCGCCGACGGCTGCCGGTCGGGGGGATCGCGGCCTGCAGGTCCACCGGTGGGACCCGCGAGAGCACCCAGCCGGGCAGTATCCTCAGCCCCGAGGACCCACAACTGGCCCCCAGGTGGTTCGGGTCGAAGATCTTCACAAAGCTTGGGGCATCACGATCGTCGACATAGACGATGCCGCAGTAATCCTCGTCATGATCCTGCCGCAGCAAGTGATCGACCTCCTCCAGGAAACGCCGAAAGTCCTCCGCCGAGACCGGCGTCTGCGGCACTGCATCGCCCACGGCATAGATGTACCAGTGATCGTCCGCCTGTTCGCGCAGCCGGGCCCACACGGCATCCAGGTCATTCCAGTGCAGCACACCGGTACTGCCCGCCTGAAAGCGCTTGAGAAACTCGGGTTCGAGGGCGGACGGGGCGGACATCGCGGTAACCGGTAGGGGTGAATCGTCATCGTAGCCCGCCGCGGGGCCGGTTGCATGGAACCCCCGGCCTGCGCAAGCCTCTCAACAGCAAGTGCCGCTCAACCGTCCCGGCGTCTCGACGATGCGTCAGCTCACTCACAATACCTCTCTGCACGCGGAACCGGAGCAGGTCTTCGACCTGTTGAGCCACGTGCCCAACTTTGTCGATCTGTGCGACAACGTCGAGCATATCGAGCCGCTCGGGGACGCGCGCTACCGCTGGACCATCCGCGCGGCGGGCATGAAGCTGCATTTCGATGTGGAGGTCTGCGAGGCCACGCGTCCGGAGTATTTCGCCTGGCGCTCGATCCGCGGCATCCAGAATCGGGGCAGCTACCGACTGAGTCCGGGCGAACCCGGCCACACGCAGGTGGCGTTCGAGCTGCAGTACCGCCTGGGCAGCCCGCTGCTGGAGGCCGCGGTGCGCCGCGCCGCGCACTCGCTGGTCGAACGCGTCTCCGGTCAGTTAATGACCCGGGTGCAACACCGGCTCGATGTCGAGAACGGGCGCTCCTGACGCTTCAAGCCGGGCGGCCTATGGCGTACGCACCGGTGTCCTGTGACGCCACTCCCCGTATACCGACGCCAGCACACCGGCCGCCGCCAGAAATGCCGCGAACACATAGACCGAGGCCGGGCTGATGCCGTCCCAGAGATAGCCCGCGACCAGGCTCCCCGCCGCACCCCCCATCCCGAATGCCAGGGAGGAATACAGGGCCTGCCCGCGCCCTTGTAGCCGCCCGGGGAAGAAATAATGGATCAGCGAGATGGCGGCGGCGTGATAGACGCCGTAGCTCGCCGCATGCAGGGCCTGGATGAACAGCAGCATGGGCAACGAGTCGGGGATCGCGGCCAGGAGCCCCCAGCGCAGGGTGGTCAGCACCAGCGCCACCGACACCAGGAACCAGGCGCCGAAGCGCAGGATCAGCCTCGGCATCAGCAGGAACAGCACCACCTCCGCCGCGACCCCAAGGGCCCACAGCTGGCCGGCCACCGCCCGCGAGAACCCGGCCTCCTCCAGGTACAGCGTGAAGAACGCGTAGTACGGCCCGTGGCTCGCCTGCATGAAAAAGCAGGCCGCAAACAGCGCGATCACCTCGGGCCGCTTGAGTACCGCGACCAGCGCCGGGACGTTGTTGTCCTGCTCCAGGTCGCGCACGGGCTCGCGCACCCAGAGCGTCGCCAGCCAGAGGGCCGCGAAGATGCCGAGGACGATCCAGGGCAGCCAGGCGATGTCGATATGGTCGAAGGCCCAGCCCAGCAGCGCGACCGCAACGATAAACCCGACCGACCCCCACAGCCGCACCAGCGCGTAGCGATGGGCATCGCAACCCAGGGTACGCATCGTGGTCGCCTCGAACTGCGGGAGGATTGCATTCCAGAAGAAGCTGAAGGCCGCCATCACCACGGCCAGCCACCAGTAGCCGGTGTACAGCAGTACCCCGGCAAAGGCGATCACTCCGCCAAACGCTCCCCAGCGTGTAATCGGCATGTGCGCGCCGGCGCGGTCGGCCAGCCAGCCCCAGACGTTGGGTGCAATGATCTTGGTGGCGAGCACGATCGCCATCAACTCGCCGATCTGCGATCCGCTAAAACCGGCCTCGGACAGATACGGGCCCCAGAACGGCATGAACGCGCCGAGGCTGGCGAAATAGAAGAAGTAGACCGTGGAAAGGCGCGCGCTGGGGATCACCGGAACAGGCCTCCGGCGATGCGGGCACGGCGGTACGCGCCCATATCAGTCGTGCGGCAGGTCGCGCAGTTCCGGCAGGCCGGTGTCACCGACGTCGGCGTTTTGTCCACGATGGCGCAGGGCGTGATCCATCAGCACAAGCGCCATCATCGCCTCGGCGATCGGGGTCGCACGGATGCCCACGCAGGGATCATGGCGGCCCTTGGTGACCACCTCCACCGGCTCGCCGGCGGTGTTGATGCTGCGCCCTGGCAGGCGGAGGCTGGAGGTCGGCTTGAGCGCGATACTGGCACGCACGGCCTGGCCGGTACTGATCCCGCCCAGCACGCCGCCGGCGTGGTTCGACAGGAAACCCTCGGGGGTGATCTCGTCGCGGTGCTCGGTACCCCGCTGGGTCACCGACTCGAAGCCGGCCCCGATCTCCACACCCTTGACCGCGTTGATGCTCATCAGCGCATGCGCCAGTTCGGCATCCAGGCGATCGAACACCGGCTCGCCCCAGCCTGCCGGCACACCCACGGCCTCCACCGTCACTCGCGCGCCGATGGAGTCGCCCGACTTGCGCAGGGCATCCATGTATTCCTCCAGCTCCGCGACCTTGTCCGGGTCGGGGCAGAAGAACGGGTTGTCGTTGACGATCTCCGGCTGCTTTGCTTCCAGCTCGATCGGGCCCAGCTGTGACAGCCAGCCACGGATCTCGATCCCGTAGCGCTGCTGGAGGTAGCGCCGGGCGATGCCACCCGCCGCCACACGCAGCGCGGTTTCGCGCGCGGAACTGCGCCCCCCGCCGCGGTAATCGCGCAAGCCGTACTTGCGGTGATAGGTGTAGTCCGCATGTCCCGGACGGAAGCGATCCATGATCTCGCTGTAGTCCTTGGAACGCTGATCGACGTTCTCGATCAGCAGGCCGATCGGGGTCCCGGTCGTGCGGCCCTCGAACACCCCGGACAGGATGCGCACCTGGTCCGGCTCGCGGCGCTGGGTGGTGTGGCGCGACTGTCCCGGCCGACGGCGATCGAGGTCGAACTGCAGGTCCGCCTCGCAAAGCTCCATACCGGGCGGGCAGCCGTCCACCACCGCGCCCAGGGCCGGCCCGTGACTCTCACCAAAGGTACTGACGACGAACAGTCGCCCAAAGCTGTTTCCCGACATGCGCGATAGTGTATCCGCGCCGCGCGGTGCTGTCGCCTGTCGCCGCCCCGACCGGACGGCAAAGCCACGAAATTTCTGCCATGATCGGCAGCGCAGCACCCATAACAAAACACAGGAGATGGATATGTCGCGTTCGATCAAGCGCCTGGCCGCCGGTACCGCCGCCGCGGCCTGTCTGGGACTGGCCAGCGTGGCCCAGGCCGACGTATTCAACCAGCGCATGATGAGCATGGAGCTGGCCAACGACATCGCCGAGGCCGCGGTGCTGGCCTGCCGCGAGAAGGGACATCAGACCAGCGCCGTGGTCGTCGACCGCGCCGGCAACGACCGCGCCGTGCTGCGCGACAACCTGGCCGCCGTGCAGACCATCCAGATCGCCGGCGACAAGGCCCGAGCCACGGTCATGTCCGGCACCAGCTCCGGCAACTTCCGTGATAACCGCGAAGACATCCGCATGGAGATGAACCACGTGGACGGCATCATCATGCTGGAAGGCGGGCTGCCGATCGAGGTGGCCGGCAGCATGATCGGCGCGGTGGGTGTATCCGGTGCCCCCGGTGGTGATCTGGATGAAGAATGCGCCCAGGCCGCGCTAGACTCGGTTCAGGAGCGACTCGACTTCGCGATGTAACGAGTCCCTGGGGACGGCCGCCGACCCACGCCCGGAGCCTTGATGAAAGATCCACTCGCCAATCAGAAGACGGTTCCCGCGCCCGGCGTACGCCGGATTCGCCCGCAGGAGGCCCATCAGCGGCTGCAGGAGCGCCCGCGCGACCTGCTGATCGACGTCCGCTCCACGATGGAATTCCTGTTCGTCGGGCACCCGCAGGGCGCCATCCATATCCCGTGGATCGACGAGCCGGACTGGACCGTGAATCCCCACTTCGTGCCCCAGGTGCGCAAGCTGCTGCTGGGGGGCGCCGAGGATCACAGCGAGGATGCCCCCGCGCTCTACCTGATCTGCCGCAGCGGGAAGCGCACGCTGGCCGCCGGCCAGGCCCTGGTCGATGCCGGTATCGAGAACGTGTACTCGGTGGATGAAGGCTTTGAAGGGCCGCTGGACGAACACCACCAGCGCTCCACCCGCGGTGGCTGGCGCTACCACGGGCTGCCCTGGGAACAGTGCTGAGCGAGTCAGCGTCTCCCTAGCGGTGGTACTCGCCGGCGCGCTCCGGCTGGTACTCGACGGCCTCGATGCGAACATGCATCTGCCCGCCACCCGGGCGCGGCCATTCGATCTCGTCCCCCTCGGACAGTCCCAGCAGTGCACTGCCCACCGGGGCCAGGATCGACAGCGTGCCGCCGCTGTCATCCACATCGCGCGGGTAGACCAGTGTCAGCGAGAACTCATCGCCGGACTCGGTCACCCGGAACCGGACCTTCGAATTCATCGTGACCACCGAACCCGGGATCTCGTGCGAATCCACGACATCGGCGCGGTCCAGCTCGGCCTCCAGGTCGGCCTTGCCGGGGAAGCTGTCGTCCGGCAGCGATTCCAGCAGCTTGTCCAGACGCTCCATGTCCGTGCTGGAGACGACGATCTTCGGTTTACTCACCTTTACACACTCCAATAAAGCAGAACGCGCCCCCACGGGAGGCGCGCTGAATAAAATAGGGACCAATCCGAAATCGGAGAATCAAACCCGAGAGTAGCCAAGGCCCAGACAAAAAGCCATATTGGCCGAGACGGGTATTCCTGCGCTTAAGTCACGTCTCGCGCCACACCGAATAGCCACCCCGCAGGACATGGGCATCAATACCCATGGCGCGCAGGCTCGCAGCCACCAGTTGCGACCGACCACGGGTACCCGCAGTACACGACGACCGGCTGCTCCGGATCCTTCAAGTAGGCCTCTATACTGGCCTCCAGCTTCGGCCGCGGGATATTCACCGCCCCATCGATGATGCCTTCGGCCGCTTCCTCCGGCTGGCGAACATCCACCAACAGAAACGACCGCCCCGCCTGGCGCCAGTCAGCAAGATCCGCGGGTTCCAGATGCGGCAGCTCTTCTTCCAGTTCCGCAATGCGCTTCTCGAACAGGCTCACAGTCAGTGGCTCCGTTGGGTACACAGGGTCACCATTCTATCGTCTCGACAGAGGCTGGGTGTTCACAGAGACGGGCGCAGCAAGAGCGGGGCGATGCGCAGCGTAAACAGCAAAAGGCCGACGAATGCGGCCACCGCACCGACCGCCGTCAACAGGGGCACACCCAGGAGCCAGCCCAGCCCCATCGCCAGCACGGCCAGGTGCACCAGAATCTGCGGCGTCCAGGCCCACAGCCAGCCGCCCGCGATCGGGTGCCCGGTAAAGCGCGGCAGCATGTGCTCGCCCAGGCCCATGATCAGCAGCAGCAAAAACCCGAGGGTAAAACCGTGCAGCGCGGCGGGGCGCGCGGCGCCATCCAGAAAGAAGCCACCCAGCGGCAAGGCCGCACCCGCGATCAGCAGCCAGATCATCGCACCCAGAACCGAGGCGCGGCTGGAGGCCGACAGCCCCAGTCCGACATGACGCACGGCCTTCTGCGTGCGCTCCGGCGCATCGGCGACCAGCGCGGTCGCGGCCGTGCGATCCAGCAGCCCAATGTGCTTGAGCTCGCCGTCCACCACCACGGCCGGGATGGAACGTATGCGCAACCGGGTCGCCAGTTGACGCCCCTCCGGCTGCCCCATGTCGACCACCGCGAAATCGATCTGTTTCTTCTGGGCCACCTCGCGCCAGATGCGCTCGGCATCATGGCAGGAGGCACACCATTCGGACACCAGCAGTTCCACCTTCATGAATCGGTTGCCTCCCAGCCTCAGTCGGCACAGCGCATGCAGTGGATGTCGTAGCGGTCGATCCACTGCTTGAGCCCGTCGACGGCTTCGGGCCCTGTGTGCAGCCGTTCCAGCGCCTTTTGCGGGTCGTCCGGGCGCATCACCACCACCCAGGCATCGGTATAGGGAGCGACATTCACCAGCCCCGGGTCGGCCTCCACGGCCGGGTTGATGCGCTCGATGGTGCCGTCGAAGGGCGTGGGGATCCCCCCCGCCCACTTGCCGGACTCCAGCCGCGCGACCGGCTTGCCCGCAGCCCGGTGCGAACCCGGCTTGCGAAAACGGAAGTACTGCACGCGCCCCGCCATCGTCTGGGCGGGATCGGTAATGCCCAGGGTAAAGGTCCCATCATCCTCCGGACGGACCCAGACATAGTCGAGGTCATAGAACAGGTCGTCCGGCAGCTCGCAGCCGTTGTATTCGGTATGGCTCATCACGCCCCCTTCGGACCGTAGTGACGCACGGTGAGTGCGATATTCAGCGCGAACAGGCTCATCGCCCCCCAGGCCATCGCCCCGCCAACCGCAACCGTCGGGTTATGGAACATCATCCAGCCGACGATCATCACCCAGAGGCCGACGTTGGCCAGCACAAACTGGACATGCGCCAGCCGTTCCGAGAACAGCGAGCGCCCGGAAAAACGCGGCAGTACGTGAAGCCCCACGCCGTAAATCATCATGATCACGAATCCCAGCAGCATCAGATGACCATGGATGCGCGGCACATTGCCGGGAATCAGCCCCGGATGGGCCAGCCAGAGGACGCCGATCAGTCCGCCCAGCAGTGCATAGACCAGTGCGGCCAGGATGAACATCCGGTTGCGTGGATGCATGTCGCGTTCGCTCCCTTCTTTGTTTGTTCTGCAGCGACTAGACTACGATAAGATACCTCTTAACTACATTGATCGAGATCAACACGGACGCTTGCGCCTTCAGAGACAGTACGCCCCACATGTTCGCTGAACACACGACGATTGCCCCCGATCCGAGCCTAGTGATGAAACTGCACCTCCATGAACCCGCGCCCGGCTTCCACCGCCCGCTCGACCTCCTGCGGGCCTGTCATCGGCGGATCACGAACTGCCTCGACGCGCTGGAGCGACTGTCGGGACACCTGGAACAGCACGGGGCCGACACAGAGGCCCAGTCCGCGGCTCGCCGTGTGCTGGCCTATTTCGAGCAGGCCGCCCCGCAACATCACGCCGACGAGGACCAGGATCTGTTCCCGATCCTGCATGCATACCGCGACCATCCCGAGGCCCATCCACAACTGGGTGAGTGGATGGATCGCCTGAGCGCGGAGCACCCTCGGCTTGAGGCCGGCTGGGACGCCCTGGAGCCGGCCCTGCAAAACATTGCGGCAGGGCACGCGGATCCGCTGGAAGGCGCGACTGACTGGATCCAGTGCTACCGGACCCACCTCGAGCTGGAGGAACAAGCCGTACTGCCACTGGCGGACCACCTGCTCAGCGCCGAGGAGCGCGCCCTCATCGGACGTTCCATGGCGCGTCGGCGCGGCATCCCGGACGCGTACGCGAAGCCCGCCGATGAGTGACTTTCTGCTGGACCTGCGGGGGCTGGGCGACCACGCACACACCCGCGCCTACTACACGCTGCGCGAACTCCAGCCGGGGCAGGTCTTCGACGTCTGGCTGGATCAGGAGCCGCAGCTGCTGATGGATGCCGTCAGCCTGCAGCTGCGCCACGCCATCCACTGGCAGGTGCAGGAGAACGGCCCACCGCTTTGGACACTGCGCGTCCAGCGCCGCGAGGATGTCGCGCCCGTGGACCTCGTCGATCTCCTGCAGCGCGACCACCTGCGCATCGACCGCCTGTTCGCCAGCGCCCTGCACAAGGTCAATGCCGGCGATCTCGAGGGCGCAGCACCCGACTTCCAGGCCTACGTGGAAGGCCTGCGCCGACACGTGCATGTGGAAAACGAACTGATCGTCCCGACGCTTGAGGTTGCGCGCGGGGCCGGCAGCCAGGACCCGGTCACGATCATGCTGCGCGAGCATGACGAGATCCTGGAACAAACCGCACTGCTGGAACACGAGTTCCAGGAAGGTGTCGAGGAAGCCTGGATGGTGGCCCCCTTCTTCGCCCTGATCTCCGGGGCCCTCGCCAAGCACGAAAGTCGCGAGGAGCAAAACGTGTTCCCGAACTGGGGACGCCGCCTGCGCCACGAGCCCGACCTGGCGGCCGAACTCCTGGAGAAGGCCCGTCAGCAGCTAGGGGCCGGCGCCACCACGCCCGGACAATAGGGGTCGGCAATACGGAATGATTGTGTCACGATGGCCCATCGCCACGGCCTGACACGACGTGACACCACTCCACCTCGATATCGGCTTTTCCCGCCCTGTTCACTGGCTTCGTATGCGGTTTGCGGCATGGCCAGCCGGCCTGTCGGCCATAGGCGTCCTGCTCCTTTGCTGCACCGGCGTGCAGGCCGACGAACCGCCACCTCCCCTGATCGTCTCCCAGGATCACGCCTGGCCCCCCTTTGCCTTCGAAGATAACGGGGGCGAGCCTCGCGGCTTGCTGGTAGACCTGTGGCAGGAGATCGCGAACGAACTCGACCGTCCAGTGGAATTCCGACTGGTCGACTGGCCGCGCACCCTGGATCTCGTCCGCGGTGGCGAGGCTGATGTGCACGGCGGGCTGATCCAGTCTCCCGAGCGCGAACAAACCCTGGCCTTCAGCGAAGTACTGCTCCCGCTGCGGACCTTCGCGTTCGTGCGCACCGGCGCGCCCGTGGCCCGACTGGACGAACTCGCGCACAAACCGGCTGGCGTGGTGGCGGGCAGCTTCGAACTCGAGTTCATGCGGCGCGAACGACCTGAACACCCGTTGCAGGTCTTCGACAACAACGAGCAAATGGTGCGCGCCGCGCTGGAAGGCACGATCGATGTCTTCGTGGGCGACTACCCGGTCGCCATGTACCTGCTGGACCGTCATGGCGAGCCGGGCATGTTTCACCCCCTGGAGCTGCTCTACGAGCAGCCCCTGCGCGCAGCGGTAACGCACGCTAACGAGGAATTGCTGGACGAAATCAACACGGCCATCGCCCAGCTGGATGACGAACTGCTGCGCCAGATCACGCAGCGCTGGATCCACTCCGATACGGTCGAGGTGTTCCCCGCCTGGCTGCTCCCAACCGTCATTGGCCTGAGCCTGCTGGCGGTATTGCTGTATGCCGCATTGCTGCTTCGCCAGCGGCGTGCGCTCGAGACCCGCGTTCGCGAGCGCACCGCCGAACTCGAGGACGAGCGCGAGCTGTTCCGCACCCTGACCGAACACGCTGCGGCCGGCGTATTCATCCTCCAGAATGACCATTTCCAGACCGTGAATCCGGCCCTTTCCCGCATCCTCCAGCGCCCCGAACACTGGCTGCTGAACCAGCCCTTCTACGAGATCATCCACCCGGAACAGCGCGAGGCCGTGACTCAGCGGGCCCGCGACCGGATCGCGGGCAAAGAGGTGCCGGATCACTACGACATGAAGGTCATCACCGGCGAGGGCGAGACGCGTTGGGTCGACCTGACCGCCGGCCGCGTAGAGCTGCAAAGCGGCGCGGCCAGTATTGGCACGATATACGACATCACCGAACGGCGACTGCTGGAGGATCAACTGCGCACCAGCGAGGCCCAGTACCGCCAGCTGGTCGAGAATATCGGCGACATCATCTACACCCTTACGCCGGACGGCGCCATAACCTATGTCTCGCCGCAATGGACACGAGTACTGGCTTATACCGCCGAGGAAACGACCGGAACCCCCATCACCGATTACGTCCATCGGGAGGACCGCGGGGAATTCGGCCGCTTCCTCCAGCGCACCATCCGCTCCGAGAAAAACGACCAGGAAATCGAGTACCGCATCCGGCATCAAAAAGGGGAATGGCGCTGGCACGTCTCGAGCGGCGCCCCGATCCGCAGCGCGACGGGCGAGATCACGGGCTATGTGGGTGTAGCCCGAGACATCACCGATCGCCGCCGCATGCACGACGAGCTTCAGTATCAGGCACGTTTCAACGCCATGCTGGCGCGCCTGTCCTCGGACTTCGTGACCGCCAGCGCCGACTTGATGGACGAACGTCTGGACGCCGCGCTGGCCGATATCGGGCGCTTTTTCGAGAGCGACCGCTGCTACCTGTTCGAGTTGTCAGCCGATGGCCAACATATGGACAACACCCACGAATGGTGTGCCCCCGGCGTATTCTCCGTAATGGACCAACTGCGGGATGTGGACATCAAAAAGCTACCCTGGTGGCGCACCCGCATGCTGGAGATGATCGAGCAGCGCATACCGGTGGTGATTCCCGTGGTGGACGAGCTCCCGGAGGAGGCGGCCACCGAGCGCGAGTTGTTCCGGCGACAAGGCGTCAAGACCCTGATCTGCGTACCCATCCTGGCCGGACAGCAGGTCACCGGCTTCGTCGGCATGGACATGCTGCGCCCGCGCACCTGGCGCAAGGATCAGGATGAATTGCTGCTGGTGCTCGGCAACCTGATCTCGGAGGCACTGCAGCGCAACCACCTGGAGATCCAGCTACGCGATCTTGGGATCACCGACCCGTTGACCGGCCTGTACAACCGCCGCTACCTGATGGAGCGCCTGCGCGAACAGATCGAGGCCTGGCGCCGCCACGGCGAAGATTTTGCCGTGGCGATCCTGGATCTGGACCACTTCAAGACCCTCAATGACACCCACGGACACCTGGCCGGCGACGAGGTTCTGCGCAACTTCGGCGATCTGTTGCGGCGCCAGCATCGGGCCTTCGACATTGTGGCTCGCTTTGGCGGCGAGGAATTCATCGTGGTCCTCACCCGTGTCGATCACGAGGCCGCCACCACCGCCATCGAACGCCTGCTGGAGGCCACCCGCGAACTCGACACACGCTTCGAGGACGAATCGCTGGCCTTCACGGTCAGCGCCGGACTGGCCTGGTCCGACGAGTGCGACCCCGGGCACCTCACGCCCGAAACCCTGATCAATCGGGCCGACGATCGTCTCTATCGCGCGAAGGCTCAGGGCCGCGACCGGCTTGTGGCCGGAGACACGTAACCCATCCGGGACACGTTGAATACGTCAGTGCCTCCCGGCGCCCCGTGGACCCGACAGTCGGCTGAGCGCCCACAACCCGAGCGCGGGCCCGGGCAGCAACAGCCACAACACCCACAGCCCGATGTCATCCCACAGCCAGGCGGTGACCAGGATCGAAGGCAGGGTGAGCGCAAAGCCGATGGCATTCATCACGCTCAGGGCAGAGCCCACCGCATCCGGTGGCGCACTCTCCGCGGCCAGCGCCGAGAACTGGGGCGAATCCGCGATCACCGTCAGCCCCCAGAGGGCGAGCAGGCCCAGAAGCAGCCATGGCGCCAGTCCAGCCAGCAACGGGTACAGCAGGCACACCAGCCCGGATGTCGCCAGCGCCACCCGTGCGACCCGCAGGCTCCCCAGACGGCGGCTCAGGCGGCCACCCCAGACACAGCCCACCGCGCCCAGCCCGATCACCGCGAAGGCCAGCCAGGGCACCAGGCCGGCGGGGGCATCCAGACGGGCCAGTTCATGCGCAACCAGCACCGGAACCAGCGTCCAGAAGGCGTACAGCTCCCAGCAATGGCCGAAATAACCGCCGGCCACCGCACGAAAGTCACGCCCGCCCAATGCACGAAAGCCCTTGCCCAGCCCCGGTGTGCGCCCCGCCGGCGGCAGATGCGGGCCGTCGCCCAGGCGCGCGATCATCCCGGCGGCCGCCACCGCCAGCACAGAGGCCAGCATCATCGGTACCGGCCAGACGAGATCGAGGGTCACGCCCCGCAAGAGATGAGGAAGCGCCGTTCCCAGCGTGAGCATCCCGAGCAGCCAGGACAGGGCCCAGCCCTTTTGCTGCGGCGTCCAGCTGATCACCAACTTCATGCCCAGCGGATACACCCCGGCCAGGCACAGCCCGACGACAAAGCGCACGGCCAGTGCCAGCTCCCAGACGCCGGCCAGCAGGATGAACCCGGCATTGACCAGTGCCCCCAGCAGCGCGGACACCATGAACAGGCGACTCGCACGCACCCGGTCGGCCAGCCCGGTTGCGGCCGTCACCAGGGTACCGGTGATGAATCCCAGCTGGGTCGCCATCGTCAGCCACCCAATCTCGGTCGCCGTCCAGCCCAGTTCCTGCTGCAGAGACAACCCGACCCCGTTCACACTGAACCACAGCGAGGTCGCAAAGAGCTGAGCGATCACGATCGCCGCCAGGGGATGGCGGTGCAGCAGTCCGACGTAATGGCCTGCCTGCACGAGTGCTAAACCGCCACACGGCCCGGACAGACGTCACTCAGTGGGCATCCCTGACAAAGCGGTTTGGGTCGGCAGCGCTGCTTGCCGTGTTCCACGATCAGGGCGTGCAGATCATTAAAGGCCTGCGCATCCGGCCCCAGCTCCGACTCCACCCAGACCCGCAGGTCGTCGTAGGCGCCGCGGGCATGCGGCAGGCCCAGCCGCTCGAACAACCGCCGGGTATAGGCATCGACCACGAACACCGGCCGTTCGAACGCATACAGCACGATGTCGTCCGCCGTCTCCGGCCCGACCCCCTTCACACTCAAAAGGGCCGAGCGCAGGGCCTCGGTCTCCATGCGGGCCAGGGCTTCCACGCCACCCTGCTGTTCCAGAAAGCGCAGCAGGTGCCGCAGGCGGTCGGCCTTCACGTTGAAGTAACCGCTCGGCCGGATGTGCTCGGCCAGCGTTTCGTGCGGGAGCTCCAGCAGCGACTCCGGATCCAGTACATCCGCCGCGCGCAGATTGGCGATTGCGCGTTCGACATTGGTCCAGCTGGTGTTCTGCGTAAGCACCGCGCCCACCATGACCTCGAACGCCGACTCCGCCGGCCACCACTGCAGATCACCGTAGGCACCCTGCAGGCGCTGCCGGACCTCGGACACCCGCAACGGCATCAGGAACGCGCCCGACCACCCGGCTTGCGCGGCCCGCCCTTGCGCCCGGCACCTCCCGGCCCCGAACGCCCGGTCTTGCCGCCCTTGCCGGGGCCGCTCCCTGGCTTGGTAGAGGTCCAGCGATCCGCTTCGCGTACGCGCCCCCCCGACTTGCCCCGTTTGCCACGCGCGGGCCGAGTGTTGCGGCCCGGCCCGCGGCGCCGGCCCCGCTCGCGAATGGATTCCGGCACCGGCAGTTCGACCGCCTCGTACAGGGCCTCGACCTCGCGCACCTCCAGATCGCGGGAGGCGCCCGTCTTCAGGCCGCGCCCGAGGACCACCGGTCCGTAGCGCACCCGGATCAGCCGGCTCACGGTCACACCGACCGCATCCCACAGGCGGCGCACCAGGCGGTTGCGGCCTTCACTGACCACCACGTGAAACCAGTGATTGGCACCGTCGCCGCCACGCTCTTCCAGGACATCGAAACGCGCGGGACCATCCTCCAGCTCGACCCCTTCCAGCAGCATGCGCCGCGTATCGTCGGGGACCTCGCCCAGCACCCGCACCGCATATTCGCGCTCCAGCGAATGGCTGGGGTGCATCAGGCGATTGGCCAGTTCGCCATCGGTAGTGAACAGCAAAAGCCCCGAGGTATTCAGGTCGAGACGCCCGACCGCGACCCAGCGCTGCCCCTTCAGGCGCGGCAGGCTGGCGAACACCGGCTTGCGGCCCTCGGGATCCGAGCGACTGCAGATCTCGCCGACGGGCTTGTGATACACGAGCCAGCGATGGGCATGCTCCGCCATGTGGATCACGCGCCCGCGCACGCGGATCACGTCATTCGGCCCCACCTGGTCGCCCAGCTTGGCCGTGCGCTGGTTGACCTTCACCTCGCCGCGCTCGATCCAGCCCTCGATCTCGCGCCGCGAACCGAGGCCGCGCGCCGCCAGGACCTTCTGTACCCGCTCCGACATTCCTGCTGACTCCAGACGTCTCGATCCGGCCGCATTGCCGCGACCGGACCCGCATTCATTATGATGGGCGCTCACGATACACCAACAGGACGTTGCCCATGACCGCCAAGAGCCCGGAAACCACTCCCGTCCAGACCCCGCTGAACATCGCCGTCCTCACCGTATCCGACAGCCGAACCCTGGCCGAGGACCGCTCCGGCGATGCCCTGGTCGAACGGCTGGAGGGCGCAGGGCACCACCTGGCCGAGCGCCGCGTGGTCCGGGATGACATCTACGCGATCCGCGCCGAACTCTCGCGCTGGATTGCGGACCCGGAGATCGACGCGGTGCTGACCACTGGCGGCACCGGCATCACGGGCCGCGACGGCACCCCGGAGGCTGCCTCGGTGCTGCTGGACAAGACCATCGAGGGCTTCGGCGAGCTGTTCCGGGCACTGTCCTATGAAGAGATCGGCACCTCCAGCCTGCAGTCCCGCGCCCTGTCGGGGGTCGCCAACGGCACCTATATCTTCGTGCTGCCCGGCTCCACCGGCGCCTGCCGCACCGCCTGGGACCGCATCATCCAGGCCCAGCTCGACGACCGCACCATGCCCTGCAACCTCACCATGCTGATGCCGCGCCTGAAGGAGTCCTGAGCGGTCAATCGGGATCTGCCCCGGGCTCGTCGGGCGCGAAGCACACCGGCGAAGCGCGTTCTCCGGTTCGCTCCTCCTCGGCCCTCTCGGCATTGAGGAGATCGCGCAACACCGCCACGTGGCTGTGTTCCACGTCCCGAGTAGCCGTCAGCAGCGTCAGGCAGCCACGGCGGGCATACCCCAGCAACCGGCCAAAGGCCTCGGAGTCCGCGTCCAGTTCGGCCTGATAACGACGGCTGAAGTCACGCCAGCGACTTGGGTCATGCGCGAACCAGCGGCGCAAGTCCGGCGATGGCGCGACAGACTTCTCCCAAGCATCGAGTACGAGCGCGGACTTCTTGACGCCGCGAGGCCAGAGGCGATCAACCAGTACACGGGCCCCATCGTCGGGATCGACCGGATCGTAGACGCGCCGGATCCGCACCCGTTCCATGCCGCGATTACCGGTCCACGTGGGTCTGCAGCCAGTATTCGAGCAGGGCCGCGTGCCAGAGCTTGGAGCCCTGGATACGGGTGAAGTACTGGTCCGGTGCATCCAGCAGCTTGTCGATATAGGCCGGCTGATAGAGGCCCCGCTCGCGCGAGGCGCGCGAGGTGAGAATGTCGCGCATGAATTCGAGAAAGTCGCCACGCACGTATTTCAGCGCCGGCACCGGGAAGTAGCCCTTGGGCCGGTCCAGCACCGCATCCGGCAAGCGGCCGCGGGCAATGCGGCGCAGCACGTCCTTGCCGCCGTCGCCGAGCTTCAGGTGCGGCGGCATCGCGGCGGCGGTCTCCACCAGCTCGTGATCCAGGAACGGCACCCGCGCCTCCAGGCCGAAGGCCATGGTCATGTTGTCCACGCGCTTGACCGGGTCGTCCACGATCAGCGTGGTCACATCCAGCGCCAGCACCGCATCGATAAAGGAGTCCGCACGGTCGGTCTCGAGCTCGGCGAACTGCTCGCGCAGCCAGTCGCCGGTGATGTCGTTCGCGGGGGGATGACGCAGCATCTCGGCCATCTCGGGGTGATCGCGGTCGAAGTAGTGGCGCCGGAAGCGTTCCACCCAGTCACCGTGGCGATCCTCCGCCATCTGCGGATACCAGAAATAGCCACCGAAGACCTCGTCGGCACCCTGGCCCGACTGGACCACCTTCACGTGCCGCGAGACCTGCTCGGAGAGCAGGTAGAAGGCCACCGCATCCTGGCCGAACATCGGCTCGGCCATCGCGCCGACGGCCTCCGGCAGCCGGGCCAGGACCTGGTCGTTCGGGATCAGCGTGGCCTGGTGGTCGGTCGCGTAGCGTTCGGCGACCGGATCGGAATATTCGAACTCGGAACCCTTCTCCTCCGGCTGGTCCTCGAAGCCGACGGTAAAGGTACGCAGGTCTTGCGCCCCCTCCTCCATGGCCAATGCCACCAGCAGCGAAGAGTCCAGCCCGCCCGACAGCAGAACGCCCACCGGGACGTCGGCCACCTCCAGGCGCTTGCGCACGGCACTGCGCAGGGCGTGTTCGATGCGCTCCTGCCACTCGTTATCCGATACCGGCTCGGCCGGGCGGCGTGCGTGCAGCGTCCAGTAGCGCTGCAGCCGCTCCTGTCCCCGGGCGTCGATGCTCAGGTAATGCCCCGGCTCGAGTTTGCGGATGCCGCGCAATACGGTACGCGGCGCGGGCACCACCGCGTGAAGCGAGAACAGCATGTGCAGGGCCTCGGCATCCAGCTCGGTGTCCACGTCGCCCGCCGCCAGCAGGGCCTGGGTATTGGAGGCGAAGCGGATGCCGTCGCCGGTGCGCGCCAGGTACAGCGGCTTGATGCCCATGCGGTCGCGCGCCAGCAGCAGACGCTGGGCGTGGCCGTCATACAGGGCGAAGGCGAACATCCCGTGCAGCCGCGCCACGATGCCCTCGCCCCACTCGGCATAGCCGCGCAGGATGACCTCGGTATCGCCCGTCGAGAAAAAGCGGTGGCCGCGGCCTTCCAGCTCCGAACGCAGCGCCCGGAAGTTGTAGATCGCGCCGTTGAACACCAGCGCGAGCCCGGTCTCCGGGTCGAACATCGGCTGGTGCGCGCGCTGCGACAGATCCAGGATCGACAGCCGCCGGTGCCCCAGCGCGACCCGCCCGGAGGCCCACAGCCCGTCGGCATCCGGCCCGCGCCGTTCCAGGCTGGGCAGCATGCGCGCCACGGCCTCGCCGCTCGCGCGCCGCTCGCCCCAGACGAATTCTCCCGCGATCCCGCACATCGATTCATTCCTTGCTGGTTGGGTGGCTTTGGTTTGGACCCGGCTTTTTACTGCCGACGCGGGCAGGGGCTTCGCCTGCAAGCAGGCCCCTACCGTTCAGGAGGCTCTGACGGGGCTGCGCCGAAGGCGGCCTCCAGGGCCTCCATCAGGGCCTGACTGGCGGCCCCGGCGCGATCGCGATCCGCGTGCGCCATGTAGAACGGCACCTCGTGGCGCGTGCCCGCCTCCAGGTTGAGTTCGACCAGACGCCCCTGCGCGAGATCCTCCGCGATGCGATCCAGCGGAAGCCAGGCGAAGCCGATCCCGGAGCACAGGATCTCGCGCGCGGTACTCATGTGCGAGACCGTCCAGCGCTGGTCGGCCTCGAGCCAGCCACCCTCCCCGGCCTGCTGCTCGCCGGAATCACGAACCACGATCTGGCGCTGAGCCTGCAGGTCCCGCCGCGTCAGTCGTCGGCCGTCGGCCAGCGGATGCCCCGGGTGTGCCACGCAGACCATGACCTGGTCCGTCAGCCAGGCACCCAGATAGCCGCCCGGAAGCTCCGGCGCGATCAGGATATCCACCCGGCCTTCGCGCAGGAGTTCCGGACCGCCGCTCAGGACGACCTCCTCCAGCTGAACACGCGTGGCCGGATAGGCACGGGAAAAACGCTCCAGTGCCTGGATCACAGGCCCCCGCGGCAGGATCTGGTCCACCGCCAGCCGGACCTCGGACTCCACACCGGCGGCGAGCGCACCGGCCAGGGCCTCGATCTCGGCGGCCTCCTCCAGCAGGTGCTCGGCACGGCGCAGCAGCGCCTCACCCGCCGGGGTCAGGACCGCCTTGCGGCCCTGTACCTCGAAGACCTCGACGCCCAGGCGCTCCTCCAGCTTCTGCACCGCATGGTTCACGCTGGAGGGGCTCTTGTGCACCTGTTCCGCGGCACGGGCAAAACCGCCGGCGGCCACCACCGCCTGCAGCATGCGCCACTGCTCCAGGGAGACGCGAATCAATGGACCCGCCTACGTCGGCATCCAGGAGTCCACGCCAGGACGCGGCGGCCCCGTTCTGGTGACAGGCTGCACCGCCACTGCCGCGGCTTCTCAGCACACAGCATCGAACCAAACGCCGCCCGATTCATCCTAGTGTTCCTCGGGGCACCCGCAGCCGGTCTTGTGGATACGCCGATGCCATTCCTCGCGCATCCGCGCGCAGGCGGTCGTGGTCATCAGCAGCAGATGGACCGTGGAGGGGTAGATCCGGCCATCCATGCGCAGGGTCTCGGTCAGCTCCGGGTCCTTGCCCTCGGGAATGTAGAAAAAGTCCTGTCCCTCGCGCAGCTGGTCCTTTTGCGCCTTGAACAGGCGAAAGGCCGTGCCCTTGGGCACTCCGTTCCATTCGTCGATCTGACGCAGGCTCAGGGTGGCGTACCCCGCATGAATAATCGGTTCCGGCGGGGTGGCGCTGGCGGAACCCTCACGCCCGGGAAACAGTCCTGCACTACGGGGGTCTTCGTCGCTTTCGATCCTCATGCTGGCATTATGGCATGCCGACAGCCGGCCGACGGAACAGGACGACACGGATGGAATTGCTACAGGAATACGGGCTGTTCTTCGCCAAACTCGTAACCGCCCTCGTGGTGGTGCTGATCTTCGTGAGTGCCGTGGCGGGGGTGGTCGCCAAGAGCCGCGAGAGGCGGCCGGACCGCCTGACGGTACGCAAGCTGAACGATCGCTATCGCCGCATGGAGAAGACCATTCGCCACGCGGTGGAGGGCAGCGCGAACTGGCGGGCACGGTTGCGCAAAAAGCTGGGCTGGCAACGCGGCGATTCGTCGTCAGGCGAACACGATGCGGGCGAAGCGTCCGGGTCGGATGCCCCGGCCGATGAATCCGTCGACAAGGAGCGCCCCCGGGTCTATGTGTTGCGCTTCACGGGCGACATCCGCGCCTCCAGCGTCGACAGCCTGCGCGAGGAAGTCACCGCGATCCTGACACTCGCTCGCCCCGAACAGGACCGCGTCATCGTATGCCTGGAGAGCCCGGGCGGGCTCGTCCCGTCCTACGGCCTGGCCGCCTCGCAACTGGCCCGCCTGCGTGACCAGGGGCTGGACCTGACCGTCGCGGTGGACCGGGTCGCCGCGAGCGGCGGGTACATGATGGCCGCGGTGGCAGACCGGATCGTGGCCGCGCCCTTCGCAGTGCTGGGGTCGATCGGGGTCGTGGCCCAGATCCCGAACCTGCACCGCTGGCTGGAGCGCCATGACATCGATGTCGAACTGCTGACCGCCGGCGAATACAAGCGCACCCTGACCGTACTCGGGGAGAACACCGACGAGGGCCGGCGCAAGTTTCGCGAGCAGCTGGACGAGGCCCACGACCAGTTCAAGACGTTTCTTTCCCGCTACCGCCCATCCCTGGATCTGGAGAAAGTGGCGACCGGAGAGCACTGGTACGGAGAACAGGCACACCAGCTGGGCCTGGCCGACGAGCTGCGAACCAGCGATGATCTGCTGCTGGAGACCAGCCGCGAGGCTGACCTGTTCGAGATCACCTATACCCGCCCGCAACGTCTGAGCCGGCGGATTACCCTGGCGATGGAGTCCATCGTCGAGCGCGTGCTGCGCAGCCAGGGACCCGAGGCGCGGCTTTGAGCCATCTCGGCATAAAGGGAAGAAGAACCCGTCCCTGCCCGTCGACCATGCAAAGGACCCATTCGGAGGATATGACCATGAAAAACCGTTCCTGCACCCCCGCGTTGCTGTTGTGTCTGCTCGCCAGCCTGGCCTTGCTTGCCCTGCCGCTGAAGGCGGCCGCAGACGACCAGATGCCCTGGGGCTCGGCCGAGATGATGGACCGTGAATACGAACCACGAAAGGTGGTCTATGACGTCTATGTGGATACCGAAGACGAGCTGAACATGGTGCTCGACCGTGTCAGCATGTTGAACAACGTCTACGAGTCCGATCCCTTCGAGGCCCATATCGTACTGGTCCTGCACGGCCGCGAGGTCCCGTTCTTCACCCGCGACCAGTTCGAGGAACGCGAGGAAACCATGCGCCGTGCCAAGTCCCTGACCGAGGGTGGCGTGGTGGAATTTCGCATGTGCGAGGCCTCCGCCCGGCTGCGCGGCATCGACCACGAAGACGTCCACGGCTTCGTGAACCTGGTGCCCATGGCTGACGCCGAGATCATCGAACTGCAGCACGAGGGCTATCTGCTGATGCAGTGAGGCCCCGCCTGCAGACAGACGCCAGAACCCTGGCGTCTGTCTGTTAACGCCCCTTCAATGGCTGCCCCGAACGAGCCTCCTACGCCCCATCGATGGCACCCCAAGGAATCCCCGCTCATGAAACGACGTCTGCTTGCCCTCCTGATCGCGGCCACCGGCCCCACCCTGGTCCTGGCCGACGAACCGCGAAAGAGCGAACCTGACCGGAATGTCTACATCCCCGGGGCCGAGGACAGCCAAGGCGTGTTGCGCGTGGCAGCGGTCTACAACGGGGACCGCATCCGGATTCACTACGAGTACGAGACCAACAATCCAAGCTGGTATCACCAGTACTGGCGCTACGAGGATGGCGAATGGGTGCGCTATGGCTCCGGCGGGCCGGAGCCGGACGAGCACGGCCTGTACGAAGACCGTATCTCGATGATGCTGGATGACGGCGCGGTCGAGGACTTCATGCGCCTCGGAGGCTGGATCACGGCGCACGAGGGCATGCGCAGCCTGAGCTCGGAGATCGATCGCGACGAGGTGCGCAACCACCCCAAGCTGGGCGAGGAGATGGGGCGCCGCGACGTGCGCAAGTACCTGCCCGGCACCCGCGAGACCGATGACCCGGAGGACATGTCCTGGGACGCGATCCGGGACGATGACGAACTCGAGGCGATGCGGGACGACGGCGAGTTCCTCGACCTCTGGCAGTGGCGCGCCCATCGCAGCCACCCGGTTGGGTACGCGGACAACGGCTATGTGCTGCACTACCGCCTGAGCTCCGAGGGCGACGGCATGTTCACCGACAACTGGGACGACGACGCCGACCAGCCCGCGTACATGTTCGACCCCGACCAGGTGGGCGCTCCGGCCCTCGACTGGGAACGCCTGGTCGCTGGCGAATACGGCCAGAACGACCCCTACTTCCTGTCGGAAGATAACTCGGTCGCGTTTGACCCCGACTATGACTGGCAGGAGGGCGACACACTGCCCCAGCGCTTCCTGCGCGAGCCCAGTGGCAGCCGCGGCGCGATCGAGGCCTCGGGCGGCTACCAGGACGGGGCCTGGCGCATCGCATTGACCCGCTCGCTCGACGCCCCGGACTCGCGCGACAGCAAGGCGCTTGAGCAGGGCAATACCTATAACGTCGCCTTCGCTGTGCATAACGGTAACGGGGCCCGCTGGCATCTGGTCTCGCTGCCCATGACGCTGGGCCTGGACAATGGCGAGGCCGACATCGAGGCCCAGTACGCGGATGGGCATCTGGACGACGTTGATCTGGAATGGACCGAAATCCCGGTGTTCTACCCTGGGCAGATGACCTACCAGGACCTGCACGGCGACACGCACGGGGCCGGCGGCCCGCTCGTGCGCGACGGCGACCTGGGCGTGCTTGACGCCCATGATCCGGAGGGGCTGGCGGACCTGATCATCGAGCACGAACTGCGTCAGCTCGAGCACTAGGGAGACGCTGATTTTATCGCGCGCCCGCGCTCGAGTCGCTTTTGCGTGGGGACAAGGCGCGGTGACTGCCGTGCAGTCATTCTGCACAAGGGAACCGCAACGCAGTTCCCGCGCAAAAGCGGCCGAGCCCCTGCTTTGAATGGCTTGTGGGGTTGGTGCCCCCTGTTCCCCGATCCTGCGTTGCGCCGCTTGCGGGTAGAACCACTACCCGCTGCACGACGCGCCTTGTCTCGGAAAACAGGGGGCGCCAACGCGGACGTGCGATTAAATCAGCGTCTCCCTAGACTTGGTCGCACCCCCTCAGCGTCTCCCCAGGACCAATCGTCAGGTGGACCGGGATCGTTCCGAGGGTGCCTGCGAGGCAGGGAACAGGCGCGGCATCCAGCGCAGGTAGCCGAGCATCCCGAACAGCTCGACCAGCGACTGCAGTACGATGACCATGACGGCCGCGTGCAGGGCCTCCGGCAGCGCAAGGGCCACCGGCAGCACGACAAACGAGTTGCGCGTGCCCAGGCTGAACGCCAGCGTGCGCCCCTGCTCGCCGGGCAGGGCGAAGGCCCGTGCGAGACCCCATGCCAGCGCGGCCGCCCCGGCCAGGAACAGCAGGTACACCGGGATCACCCCCAACAGCTCCCGTCCGCCCTCGAACACCGCCGGGGCCTCCACCAGCGCGATCATTCCCACCACGAGGGCCAGCAGCGGAACGGTAGCGCCCGCGAAGCGGTTCTGCCAGACCTCTACACGCCCCCGCAGCCTGAGCGCCTGTTCCAGCAGGATGGCCACCAGTAGCGGCAGGCCGATCAGCAGCGCCGCCGCGGCGAACACAGCCGGCGACATCAGGCCCATGGCCTCCCCCGGCCCCAGGATGATGGCCAGATAAGCGGGCAGCATCAGAAACTGGGCCGCCAGGCTCACCGGTGTAAAAGCCGCGGCACGCGCACCATCGCCCCCGCCCTGGCGGGCAAAGGTAATGAACCAGTCGGTGCAGGGCATCAGCAGCACGAGCAGGATGCCCAGCCGTATCGCCGGGTCGGCGGGGGCCAGCGGCAGCAGGGCGACCAGCAACAGGGGTACCAGCACGAAGTTCCCCACGAGCGCGGCGATCAGGAAGCGTCGGTCGTTAAACGCGAGCCGGATCGCCTCCCAGGGGATCTGTGCAAAGGTGGCAAACAACAACAGTCCGAGCGCGATCCATACCCAGGCGATCAGACCCTCGCCAAGCCCCGGCCAGAGGCCAGCCAGCACCAGACCCATCACAATGGCGGCAAGATAGATCCAGACCTGAAGGCGTTCCAGCATCAAGACACGGTACCAGAACCCCACCCTGCCTCCGGGCTTCGTTGCCCTCGACACTGGGACCGTTCAGGCTTGGAAATACTTGATGTATCGATTAGCCGGCAGCCGATGTCATGTCTCAGCAAGAGCCTCTGATTGCCTACCACGATTTCCCTCCCGTCACGCGTGACCGGCTGGAGACCCTGCAGGCGAATCTTGGCTATGTCTGCAACCAGACCTGCTTTCACTGCCACGTGAACGCCGGCCCCAACCGGCGCGAAGTCATGCCGCCGGAGGTCATCGACGAACTGCTCGCCTGCTGCGACCGCTGCGATATCCGCATCCTCGACCTGACCGGGGGCGCTCCGGAACTGAACCCCGGTTTCCGCGACCTGGTCCGCGCCGCCCGCCAGCGCGGCATATACGTGATCGATCGCTGCAACCTGACCATCCTCGGTGAACCCGGTCAGGATGACCTGGCCGCGTTCCTGGCCGAACAGGACGTCGAGATCGTGGCCTCGCTGCCCTGTTATCTGGAAGCAAACGTCGATGCCCAGCGTGGCGACGGCGTGTTCGAGCGCAGCCTTGCCGGCCTGAAGCAGCTCAATGCCCTGGGCTACGGCGACCCCGGCAGCGGGCTCCGCCTTAATCTGGTCTACAACCCGCAAGGGCCCAGCCTGCCGCCCCCGCAGGCCGAGCTGGAGGCCGCCTACCACGAGCACCTCGAGCGCGAATACGGCATCCGCTTCAACGCACTGTTCACGATCACCAATATGCCCATCCACCGCTTCGCCAAGACGCTCGCGCGTGAAGGCCGTTACAACACGTACATGCAGACACTGCGAAACGCCCATCAGTCGTCTAATCTCGCAGGCGTCATGTGTCGGACACTCGTCTCGGTCGACTGGCAGGGATACGTGCACGACTGTGATTTCAACCAGATGCTGGAGTTGCCCCTCGGGGCCGGTCGGGGCGGTCGCGTGCACATCGCCGAGCTCACGCCCGAGTACCTGGCGCAGGCACCGATCGCGGTGGCCGACCACTGCTACGGCTGCACGGCCGGCCAGGGTTCCAGCTGCGGCGGGGCGCTTTGATTCCCCCGCCACCATTCAAATCCTCAACCACGATGAAAAGGAGTTCGTCATGAAAAAGACTCTTCTGGCCACTACCCTGTCACTGGCCCTCGCCGCCACGTCCGCGCAGGCGTTCGATGTGGACGGCATGATCACCAAGGCCAGCCCGCACTCGGCCGCGGAAACGCTGGATCGCCTTGAGTCCACCCTGGAGGCGAACGATGTCAACGTCGCCCTGCGCTGGGACCACGCCGAAAAGGCGGCCGGCGAGGGCATTGATCTGGGTCCGACCGAGCTGCTGCTGTTCGGCAATCCGGCCCTGGGCAGCCACATGTTCACCAGCCGCCAGCACGCGGGCATCGACCTGCCGATGAAGGCACTGGCCTGGACCGATGCGGACGGGCAGACCTGGCTGGCCTATAACGACCCTGTATGGCTGGCCGAGCGCCACGGGATCGACGATCGCGAGGAGGTCGTCGAGCAGATGAGCAACGCGCTCGACAACCTTTCCGACGCGGCGATCGCCGACGACTGAGCACCAGCACCCGGCGGGCGATTCGTTATAGTGGAGGCCGGACCCAATTCACCGAGGGACTCATGGATCGCCCGCCTCATTTCAAGCCCTCGGCGCATGCCGAAGATGTGCTCGGCTGGCGCGAGTGGGTCGGCCTGCCGGATCTCGGTCTCGGGGCCATCAAGTGCAAGGTGGATACCGGTGCGCGCAGTTCCGCGCTGCATGCCTTCTATATCGAGAGTTTTACCCGCGACGGGCGTGAATGGGTGCGTTTTGGCATCCATCCCTATCAGCAGGATGACCAGACCGAGGCCTGGTGCGAGGCCCCGGTACTGGATGTTCGCAACGTCACCGACTCCGGCGGTCATACCAGCGAGCGCTACTTCATCGCGACCCGCGCAAAAATCGGTGATCGAGTGGTTCCTCTGGAACTCTCCCTGACCAGCCGCGATACCATGCGCTTTCGTATGCTGCTCGGACGCGAGGCCATGCGGGGACGCTTTCTGGTGGATCCCCGTGCTTCCTTCCTGCTCGGGCGCCCCACTCCACATCTCGCAACACCGGAACCCACGCCCGAATGAAGCTCGGAATCCTCTCGCGCAACAGCAAGCTCTACTCCACCCGGCGCCTGGTCGAGGCCGCCCAGGAACGCGGCCACGAGATCCGCGTGGTGGACCCGCTGCGCTGCTACATGAACATCACCGCACACAAGCCCCAGATTCACTACAAGGGTGATGTGCTCGACCAGTTCAACGCCGTCATCCCGCGTATTGGCGCCTCCATCACCTTCTACGGTACCGCCGTGCTGCGCCAGTTCGAGATGATGAGCGTCTATCCCCTGAACGAGTCGGTGGCCATCTCGCGCTCGCGCGACAAGCTGCGCAGCCTGCAGCTGCTTTCGCGCCGCGGCATCGGCCTTCCGGTGACCGGGTTTGCCCACTCCCCCGATGACATCGACGACCTGCTGGCCACCGTCGGCGGCGCACCTGCCGTGATCAAGCTGCTGGAGGGCACCCAGGGGCTGGGGGTCGTGCTGGCCGAGACCAAGCAGGCCGCCGAGAGCGTGATTCAGGCCTTCATGGGTCTGAAGCAGCACATCCTGGTGCAGGAGTACATCAAGGAGGCCAAGGGCTCGGATATCCGCTGCTTTGTGATTGGCGAAAAGGTTGTCGCCTCGATGAAACGCCAGGCGAAAGACGGCGAGTTTCGTTCCAATCTGCACCGCGGCGGCACCGCGACGCTGTGCCGCATCACCCCCGAGGAACGGGCCACCGCCGTGCGCGCGGCCAAGGTGATGGGTTTGAACGTCTGCGGCGTCGACCTGCTGCGTTCCAACCACGGCGCCGTGGTGATGGAGGTCAACTCCTCGCCGGGCCTGGAGGGGATCGAAAACGCCTCCGGAAAGGACGTGGCCGGCATGATCATCGACTTCATCGAGAAGAACGCCAAGCCGAACCGCACCAAGACCAAGGGCCGTGGCTGATGGCCACGCCCAGGGCCGACCGGAACGACCCGATCACCATCGGCGGGACGACCGTCCGCCCCGGTGAACGACGCACGGTGGAACTGCAGCTCGGCGCCCTGTACACCCACACCCCGACCAATATGCCCGTGCAGGTCCTGTGTGGTCGGCGCAAGGGGCCGGTCCTGTTCGTCAGCGCCGCCATCCATGGCGACGAGATCAACGGCGTGGAAATCATCCGCCGCCTGCTGAAGATCCCGGCGCTGCGGCGCATGCGGGGCACGCTGCTGGCGATCCCCGTGGTCAACATGCACGGCTTCATCAACCAGAGCCGCTACCTGCCGGACCGCCGCGACCTGAATCGCTGTTTCCCCGGCTCGCCCAAGGGCTCGCTGGGGGCCCGGGTCGCGCGGCTGTTCATGCGCGAGATCGTCCATCGCAGCACCCATGGGATCGACCTGCACACCGGGGCCATTCATCGCTCCAACCTGCCGCAGATCCGTGCCAACCTCGACCACGCGGAGACGCAGGCCCTGGCACGCGCGTTCGGCGCGCCGGTGATCCTGAATTCCGCGCTCCGTGACGGGTCCCTGCGCGAGGCCGCGGCGGAGCGGGATACCCCGATCCTGCTGTACGAGGCCGGCGAGGCGCTGCGCTTCGACGAGCTGTCCATCCGCGGCGGCGTGCACGGGACCATCGAGGTCATGCGGCATCTCGGTATGCTGCCGGCGAGCCGGCGCCGCACCCCGCGCGAGCCGATCATGGCCCGCACCAGCGGCTGGGTACGCGCCCCGCAAAGCGGCATCCTGCGCAGCTTTGTCCGTCAGGGCGACCGTGTGGTCCGCGACCAGACGCGCCTGGCGATCGTCTCCGACCCCTTTGGCGAGACCGAGACCGAGGTCCTCGCCCCGGCCTCGGGGATCATCATTGGCCAGCTCAACCTGCCCCTGATCAACGAGGGCGACGCCCTGTTCCATATCGCGCAGTTCAACCGGACCGATCTGGCGGTGGAGCGCCTGGAGACCTTCCAGGAAAACCTCGAGGCCAGCGACTACCCCTACGCCGACGCCCAGCGCCCGGAAACGCCCTGACGTTCACACTCGCAGGGGATTAAAACCCTCCACCAGCACGTCTACGGCTTGAACTCATTCAACCAGAACCCCGTCGATGATCCGTTTGCCCCTGTGCCTCAACACCCTGCTCCTGGCGGGCGCCCTGTGTGCCAGCCCCACCCTGGCGCAAGAGATCGCCGAAGAAACCCCGGACGATGCCCAGACCGGCGCGGTGTCAGCCGCCACCGGCATCGATGCGGGTGGCGCCGAGATCCCGGTCGAACGCTATCCCACGGATGGCGAGGCCGTGCTACTGTGGTTCCCGTCCGAGCACGGGCTGCTGGACGGCCACCGGCAGCAGGCCCTGGCGCTGCAGGCCGCGGGCATCGAGGTCTGGCTGGCGGACCCGTTTGCCGGGCATTTCCTCCCGGAGGCCGCCTCCAGCTTCGACGAGATGCCGACCGCAACCGTGGGCGACCTGATCGAGGCCGCACACGCGGAGGACGAACGCGCGGTGTTCGTGTTCGGCAACGACCGCGCCCTGCCCTGGCTGCTCACGGGTCTGTACCACTGGCAGGAGGCGCATCCGGAGGCCGAACACCTCGCGGGGCTGATCATGATGAGCCCATACCTGCACACCGGCGTGGACACCGACGAAGCCGAGATGCAGCCCATCGTCGGCGTCACCAACCTGCCGGTCTACATCATCCAGCCCATGCTCTCTCCACAGTTCCAGCACCTCGGACTCATCCGCTCGACGCTAAGCGACGGCGGCAGCTCCGTCGGGGCACGTCTGCTGCCCGAGCTGCGTGACCGGTTCTTCTTCCGCCCCGACGCGATGGAGGCCGAGCTCCTGGCACGCGAGATCTTCCACCAGGAGCTCGTCTACGGCATGGACCTGCTGCGCCGCCTGCCGGCCGCGCGCACCGCCGCCGCATCCGACGACCGGGACCTGAGCGTGAACACGCCTACCGGCGGCGACGTCCAGCTGGATGCGCTGGACGAACCGATCGCGGCCCCCGAGCTGGTCCGCCCGGACCTGGCCGGCGAGGAGCACCGTCTGGAGGATTATCGTGGCGAGGTCGTGCTGATCAACTTCTGGGCCAGCTGGTGCCCGCCCTGCGTGCACGAAATGCCGTCCATGCAGCTGCTGGAAGACGAGCTGCGCGAAGAGGGCTTTCGCATCCTCGCGGTGAATCTTGGCGAAGACGAAGAGACCATCCGCGACTTCATCGAGAACGAGGTACAAACGGAGTTCACCATCCTGCTCGACCCGAACCAGGAGTCGCTGAACGACTGGCGCGCGATGGCCTATCCCACCAGCTATGTCGTCGACCGCGAGGGCAACCTGCGCTACTACCTGTTCGGCGCGATCGAGTGGACCGAGCCCGGCGTCGTCGACCAGATGCGCGAGCTGCTCGAGGAAGACTACGAAGCCCCGGAAGGCGACGACTAGTCCGAACCCGGAGGCGTCCCGAAGGCCTCGCGCAGCCAGTCGCGCAGGGCGTCAAAGCCATGCTCCGCCCGCTCCGAGGGCGGCTGCATGCCCGGGACGAAGCCGTATTCGCGAAATGGCTCCAGCAAGGCCGGATCACCGCTGATGATGTGCACGGGCACGGCCCAGCTGGCGTCCTGACCGGTGACCAGGGCAGCCGGCTGATGATCGCCCAGCATGAAGAACAGCGTGTCCTCGTCCACGTAGCGGGCGGCATAGCCACCGGTCACCTCCAGCGAATAGCGCACCGACTCCGCGTAGAACTCGCGCACACGACCGAAGTCCCGCCACAGCGCCTCCGGCGTGGGCCCCTGGCCCGCCCACTCGTCGAAGATCGCGCCGTCCCCGATCGTCTCCCAGTCCTCCAGCACCGGCAGGATCGGGGTCCACGGTGCATGCGAGCTGATCAGGGCCAGCATCGCAAACACGGGGCGTTGCGAGGGCCCGCGGATCTCGCGTTCGAAGAACGACCAGGTGTACTGATCCGGCATGGTCACCCAGAAAAACGGCGGCCCGGCATAGTCGAACCCGTGCTTGTCGATGATGTCGTCCCAGCGAAACCACTGTCCCTCCGGCCAGTCGAGCTGGATCGCCGGCGCCAGCATGGCCGTCTCGTGCCCGGTCGCCTGGAAGTCCTGCACCAGGGTGTCGCGGGTCTGCACCTGCAGGGCGTCATAATGCCCCGCGTAACGCACCTGCAGACCCGTCAGCAGCGAGGCCTGCGCCAGCCAGGACTGCCCCCCGGCGATCGGGGCCTCCAGTACGCCGGTCACCACATGCAGGTCCGAGGCCTCGAGCTGCTCGCCAATGGATTCGAGACTCGGCACGATGACCGGGGCATAGCGCTCGTCGAACACCGCCGAGACCCCGTAGGACTCGACCAGCCCCAGGATCACGTCGACGTCAGCCAGACCCGTCAGGGGACGCCCCTCGGCCTGCTCGCGGGTCCGTTCCAGGCCTTCGCGAAAGGAACGGTTCTCCGCCAGCGCCCCCTGCCCGGCCACGATCTGTTCCTGGATCGAAACGATCCCGGGTACGGCTGTACCCGGCGGTGCCTCGCCGCGCACGGAAACGACCGCCCCTACCAACCCGAGCGTGACCAGCCCGACCGCGATGGACAGGGGTATCCGGCGCTCGGGTAGCGGCTGCGCGGTCAAGCCGAACAGGCCACGAGCGGCGCCCGCGATGACCGCGACCAGCCCCGCGGCCAGGACGACCACCAGCGCCACCGTGGCCCAGAGATCCAGATTGCCGGTCACCAGCCGCCAGACCGCGTCCAGCAGGATCCAGTCCTGCATCACGTTCAGGGGGCGCACCAGACTGACTCGGGTCAGGGCATCGAACAGTGCCAGCACCACCAGCGCCAGCAGGACGAAACCGGCCAGCCAGGCCAGCGTCCGCGCCAGTCGCCCGGTGGGCAGCAGCGCGAACAGCCCGACCAGCAGGACCGCCTCCCAGGCCAGCCAGTGGGGCCCGATCCCCGCGTGGCGGGGCACATCCAGCCCCAGCAGCACAACGTTGAGTGCCGCAAAGGCCAGCAGCAGTCGGATCATGGGCGGACAGGCATCAGCGCCGCGGCGAACCAAAGGTCATCCGCTGCAATACCCCATCCCGACGCACACGCCAGTGGTACAGGGCCGCCGAGATATGGCCCAGTGCCAGCACCAGAATGGTGATCCCCACGATCTGATGCCAGGCGAACAGGGTCTCCGACAGCGCCTCGTTTTCCGGGAACAGACCCGGCAGGATCAGCGGGCCCAGCTGCACCGGGTAGCCACCGGCCGCCGTCGCCCACCAGCCGATCACCGGCATCACGATCAGGAGCAGATACAACAGCCCGTGGACGGATTCAGCGGCGATGCGCTGGGCCGGGGGCAACGCGACCGCGTAGGCCGGCTTGCCGTGACGCAGACGCAGACCCACACGCACCAGCATCAGCAGCAACACCAGCACCCCGAAGCTCTTGTGCCAGGTGTAGATCGTGTCGGTCGTGTCTTCGCCAAAGCGCGCCTGCAACCCCTCGAAGCCATACCAGCCAATCGTACCACCCAGCGCCAGGGCACCCAGCACCAGCGCGGCGACCGCCCAGTGCACGATCCGCTGGCCTAGTGCGTAACGCGGCCATACCTCGGCATTGTCCGTATCCATCCCGCGCTCCCGTTCGTGTATGCCCCCCAACATGCCGCCCACACGGGATGCCCGCAACCCTAAATCAGCTGACGATATCCCGCATGGCCCGGTGCGGGCCATTATGCTTTGAGGATGCGATCCTCCATCCCCAACTCCACGCCCCTGGCCGGCGTACGCTGCCTGACCTTCGACCTCGACGACACCTTGTGGCCAGTGATGCCGGTCATCCACCACGCGGAGGCGCGCTTCTACGCCTGGCTGCGGGAGCATGCACCGGTCGTCTGCGAGCGCTTCGATCCGCAGGAACTGATCGCCGCGCGCACCACCTTCATGCGCGCCGCGCCACCGGAGGAGCGCCACGACCTGACCGGCCTGCGCAAGCGCTGGCTGCGCGAGCTGGCCACGGACTGCGGCTGTTGTCCCGACCGCCTGTCGGGCGAGGGGTTCGACGTGTTCTGGCATGCACGCAACGAGGTGACGCCGTTCCCCGAGGCGGACGGCGTCCTCGCGACCCTGGCGCGGCACTTCCGGCTGGGCGCCATCAGCAACGGCAATGCCGATGTCTTTCGCACCCCCCTGGGGCGCCATTTCGACTTCGCGATCGCGGCGGGCGCGGCGGGCGCGGCCAAGCCCGATCCGGTGATCTTCGCGCAGGCCCGCGAACAGGCCGGCGTCAACGCCGAGAATATCCTGCATGTGGGGGATGACAGCACCAGCGACGTGCTCGGGGCTTTGAACGCAGGGTTTCAGGCCGCCTGGTTCAACCCCGACGCGCTGCCCTGGGAACACGGGCGGCCCCGGCCGGTGCTGACGCTGGGGCGGCTGGGCCAGCTGCCGCGGCATCTCGGCATCGACTAGGCCGACGATCGCCAACCAGCCAGTCTCCCTAATCGGGGTCGACGCGGCCGCGCAGGGCCTTCTTGCGGCCACGGTGGGTCTTGCCCTCCAGCCGACGCAGCTTGGACGCGCGCGTGGGACGGGTCGGCTTGCGCGTCTTGATCGGTCGGCCGGCCTCGCGCAGGAGCTCGGCCAGGCGCTCCAGCGCATCCTCGCGGTTGGCCTCCTGCGTGCGGTACTGCTGGGCCTTGATCACCACCACGCCGTCCTTGCTGATGCGCTGATCACGGCGGCGCAGCAGGCGCTGCTTGTAGACCTCCGGGAGGCTGGAGGCCCGGACGTCAAAACGCAGGTGGATGGCGGAGGCCACCTTGTTCACGTTCTGACCACCCGCACCCTGGGCCCGGATGGCAGTCAGTTCGATCTCGTCCTCGGGCACCGAGACACTGTTGGAAATGCGAAGAACCATTCAGCGAAAGTCGCCGTCCCGGATCCGGCCCTCGTCATCCAGCTCGGCGAAAAAGCGCGAGTGGTCCTGGCGATACTCGTGGGTCGCGATCTCGCCCGGCAGCACCAGCGTCACATCCGGGTAGACGCGCTCGAATTCCTCCGGGGTCGGCCGGGTTTCCAGGAAATGCAGGAACGGGTTCATCTGCTTGACCGTCCCCGGACGCGGCTCCGGCCCGTCGGCTCGGGTCTCGGTCTTGTGCACCGCGCAGCCGCCGGCCACCAGCGCCACGACCACGCCGATTATAGACAAGAATCGAAACGCCATATTTTCCTCCTGCACCACACGATTGCACCGTCATTGCGAGGCGTCGCAGACGCCGTGGCCATCGCCTCAAGCTGGCATCAAGCCCGGCGCCGCTGGCTTTGGATGGAGTTCGCCACGTCGCTTCGCTCCTCGCCGGTGACGGTGCCAGAACCACGTTCCGGAGTGCTCCCTACTCCGACGGCTGGCCGTGTTCGCGGGTGGCCTCGAAGCGGATCTCCGGCCACTTTTCCTGTGCCATCTGCAGGTTGACCCGTGTCGGTGCGATATAGACCAGATCGCCGCCGTGGTCGATGGCCAGGTTCGCGGCGGCCTTCTCCTTGAACTCCTCGAGCTTCTTCGGATCGTCACATTCGACCCAACGCGCGGTCTGGACGTTCACGTTCTCGAACTGCGCCTCGACCTTGTACTCGGTACGCAGGCGCTCGGCGACCACATCGAACTGCAGCACGCCGACCGCGCCCAGGATCAGGTCGTTGTTGGTCAGCGGGCGGTAGAGTTGGGTCGCGCCCTCCTCGCACAGCTCCTGCAGGCCCTTGGCGAGCTGCTTCATCTTCAGCGGGTCCTTCAGCTGCGCGCGACGGAACAGCTCCGGCGCGAAGTTGGGCACGCCGGTAAAGGTCAGTTCCTCGCCCTCGGTGAAGGTGTCCCCGATGCGGATGGTGCCGTGGTTGTGGATGCCGATGATGTCGCCCGGATAGGCGGTCTCCACATGCTCGCGGTCCGAGGCCATGAAGGTCAGCGCATCGGGGATCTTTACGTCGCGCCCAATACGCACATGGCGCAGCTTCGCGCCCTTGTCGAAGGTACCGGAGCAGATGCGCATGAACGCGATGCGGTCGCGGTGCTTCGGGTCCATGTTCGCCTGGATCTTGAACACGAAGCCGGTGAACTTCTCTTCGGTGGGATCGACCCGGCGCGAATGGGTCGGCCGCGGCAGCGGGCCCGGGGCGTACTCGACGAAGTCGTCCAGCAGCTCCTCGATGCCGAAATTGTTGATCGCGGAGCCGAAAAAGGCCGGGGTCTGCTCGCCACGCAGATAGCCGTCGGCGTCGAACTCGTGCGAGGCACCTCGCACCAGTTCCATTTCGTCCCGCAGCTCCTCGGCCTGTGCACCGAGCACCTCGTCCAGGCGCGGATTGTCCAGCCCTTCGATGATCTCGCCGGTAGACTTCTTGCCGCCCTCTTCCGGGTCGTACAGATGCACCGCATCGCGGCGGATATGGTAGACACCGCGAAAGCGCTTGCCGGAACCGATCGGCCAGGTGATCGGGGCGCACTGGATCTTCAGCACCTCTTCGACCTCGTCGAGCAGTTCGATCGGGTCGCGGCCCTCGCGGTCCATCTTGTTGACGAAGGTCATGATCGGCGTGTCGCGCAGCCGACAGACCTCCATCAGCTTGATGGTGCGTTCCTCCACGCCCTTGGCCGCGTCGATCACCATCAGCGCGGAGTCCACCGCGGTCAGGGTGCGGTAGGTGTCCTCGGAGAAGTCCGCGTGCCCCGGGGTGTCCAGCAGGTTCACGATGCGGCCCTTGTAGGGGTACTGCATCACCGAGGAGGTCACCGAGATGCCGCGCTGCTTTTCCATCTCCATCCAGTCGGAGGTGGCATGGCGCGAAGCCTTGCGCCCCTTGACCGTACCGGCGAGCTGGATCGCCCCACCGTACAGCAGGAGCTTTTCGGTCATGGTGGTCTTGCCCGCGTCCGGGTGCGAGATGATCGCAAACGTCCGGCGCCGGGCGGTTTCCTCGAGAAAGGACATGGTCTTGGGTCGCCTGAGTGAAGCGCGGGAGTTTAACGCGAAAACGGGGTAGACGTTGCGCTTCCCGGTGCCCGGAATGCAAACGGCCCCGGATGAACATCCGGGGCCGTTTGCAGTAGGCCCTGAACCGTAATGGTTGCGGCTAGCGCGCAGATGCTCGCTGGATCGCGGAGGACTGTTCGTCCAGCCGGCTCTGGGCCAGGTCCAGGTCACGCGGACTCATGCGCGCCTTCACGGTTTCCATGCGTTCGCGGTCCTCGGCCAGGGAATACCAGACATAGGCTTCGACCAGATCACGCTCCACGCCCTGTCCGTTCTGATGCAGGCGCCCCAGACCGATCTGCGCATTGCGATCGCCACGCTCAGCGGCTTTGGTGTACCAGCGGGCGGCCTCACTGGGGTTCGGATTCGTCCCGCGACCCGTCTCGTGCAGGAAACCGTAGTAGTACTTGGCCGAAACCTGCCCCTGCTCGGCTGCCTTGCCCAGCCACTCCAGGGCTTCGCCATTCGACTGCTCGTTACGGGCATAGTGGCTGCCCAGCCAATACTGCGCATTGGCGTAGCCGAGTTCGGCCGAGCGGGTATAGTGCTCGAGGGCCTTGTCTTCATCGGCGGCCGTGCCACGGCCGGCGGCAAACATGAACCCAAGGTAGTAATGGGCGCCGGCGTGATCGTCATCCGCCGCACGCGCGAACCAGTGCAGCGCCGCGTCGTAATCCACGTCGGTACCACGACCGACGTAATTGGCCATGCCCACGTCGAACATGGCACGGGTGTCACCGCGCTGGGCATTGCCTTCGCGAATCTCGTACCAGACGCCGAGCAGCTCCTGCTGCCGTTCGACTTCGTCGTAGCCGAATTCCTGGGCCTGAGCCACACCCACCCCGAAGGCCAGGGGCAAAGTCAGGGGAAGAGAGACAAACAACGCACGCAGGGATCGGGACATGGGACAGCCTCGCAGGGAAATCCGGCATCAATACCGGTTACGATCATAGACCGCCCCCCATCCGCGCGCAAAACCCGTCCGCGGGTACGAGAACCGCTGGCCGCAAAACGCTCTCCTAACGTCGAAAAACGCGGCAGATGTCACACTGTGTCGGGTCACGCCCCGGCCGGGGCGTCACATCGGCGACTCAGCACCCAGGCATCCTCGCGGCCGCTGTGCAACGGATAGTAGCGTGGCCGGGTTCCGATGTGCTCGAACCCCTCCGAGCGGTAGAGCTGCACCGCTGCGACATTGGAGGGACGGACCTCCAGAAACAGGGCCTCGGCCTTCTGCTCGCAGGCATAGTCGAGCAGGCGGCGCAACATGAAGCGACCCAGCCCGTAGCCCTGCCAGCGTCGGTCGACGGTCAGGTTCAGCAGGTGCGCCTCGCCAGCCGCCACGGTCAGCACAGCGTGCCCGGCCTGGCGCTCGTCCACCTCCAGCACCCAGCAGTCATAGCCGACCCGGATGCAGTCCTCGAAGATGCGCGCAGTCCATGGGTAGTGGTAGGCCTCGCGCTCGATGTTCATCACGCGCTCGACATCCTCGGCCAGCATGCGGCGCATCCGGGGTTGTACTTGCGGCTCGGCACTCATGACGTGGGGTGAGGTCTCCCGGGCTGGATTCCTGTGCTCAGGTTATAGGCGGCTACACGGTCGCTGCGTTCCCGGATACACACACATTTTGGGGTTACTCATCGGGAGTTTTGGCCAGGCAGGCCCGCGCGCGCAGCAGATCCTGCCAGGCCTTGGCCTTGTCCTGCGGCTTCCGCAGCAGATAGGCCGGATGATAGGTCACCACCAGCGGGACATCACGATACCGATGCAGGCTGCCACGCATGCGCCCCAGTGGCTGGTCGGTCTCCAGCAGATGCTGGGCGGCGATACGCCCGAGCGCCACGATTACCTCCGGCTGCACCAGCGCGATCTGCCGGTCGAGGAAGCCGCGGCAGGCCCGGGACTCGTCCGGACTGGGGTCGCGGTTGTTCGGCGGGCGACATTTGAGGACATTCGCGATAAAGACATCCTGCCGGCGATCGAGCCCCAGCGCGGCGAGCATGCTGTCCAGCAACTGGCCGGCACGCCCGACAAACGGCTCGCCCCGGCGGTCTTCCTCGGCCCCCGGGGCCTCGCCCACGAACAGCCACCGGGCACGGCGATCGCCAACGCCGAACACGGTCTGCGTACGCTGGGCCGCGAGTTCGGCGCAGGCCGTGCAGTCGCGCACGCGGGCTTCGAGCTCTGGCCAGTCCAATGCCGCGACCCCGCCTTCCACCGGCACGTCCGCGGGGGGCACGAGCGGCTCGGATGTCTCCGAGGGTGCGCCGGGTGCCTGGGCCGACTCGGCCTCGGTCATTAGCGGCGCAGCGGGAGACTCGGCGACCGGGGCTGCGATCGGGGCTGCCACCCGCACGCCCGGAAAGGCGCCGTCCCGGGCACGCCAGACGGGGATCCCCATGTCGGCCAGGATACGGCGTTTGCGCGCCGACAGCTCCACGCCTCAGTCCCCCGAGGGAGTACGACGCCGATGGCGGCGCCAGCGCTCCAGCGTCAGCAAGGGCCCGGAGAGGGCATAAACCACGAAACCCGCCCAAAGGACCTTGGGCGGATCCAGCGCCAGCAGCATCAGTGCCCCCACCACTCCGACAATCGCCAGGAAGGGCACCCGATGCTTGAAGTCCATGTCCTTGAAGCTGAAGTAGGTCAGATTGCTGACCATCGCCGCACCCGCCAGAACCGTCACGATCAGGATTGCGACTACGTACGGATCGGCCAGGTCCGCCGGAATGCCGAGATCCTCCAGCACCCAGACCATCCCGACCACCAGTGCAGCGGCAGCGGGGCTCGGCAGCCCCTGAAAGAAACGCTTGTCGACGACGGCCAGACGGCTGTTGAAGCGCGCGAGACGCAATGCCGCGGCCGTGGCAAAGAAGAAGGCCGCCACCCAGCCGAGATTGCCCAGGTCCTGCAACTGCCACAGGTAAACGACCAGGGCCGGGGCCACGCCGAAGGAGACCAGGTCGGAAAGCGAGTCGTATTGCGCCCCGAACTCGCTTTGCGTGTCCGTCATCCGCGCCACGCGGCCATCCAGGGTATCCAGGACCATGGCCACGAACACTGCGATCGCGGCGGTCGTAAACTCGCCATTGATCGCGGAGACAATCGCGAAGAAGCCGGAGAAGAGCACCCCGGTCGTGAACAGGTTGGGCAGCAGAAAGATCCCGCGGCGACGCCGGGCACGGCCCTCGTGCCGCTCGTCGGCCCCGTTCATCTCGTCGATGTCGCTTGATCCCTCGTCATCCGGCGTCACTCCAGCACCTCCACGGTCGCTTCCTCGTCGCCACTGGCCTCCGGCAGACCCCCGATCACGGTGGAGCCCGCCAGAACCTTCTGGCCGACCTGGGCCATAACCTGCGACCCGGCCGGTAGCCAGACCTCGAAGGTAGCACCGAATCCGGCAAAACCCATGCGCTTGCCGCGCCCGAGTCGATTGCCGGGCACCACATTCTGCAGGCGGATCATGCGCGGCCAGTGATTGACCGACAGGGCGAGCGTCAGGCGCGTACCCTCGTCGGTCGCCAGCGCAAACGCCAGCCGGTGATCGAGCTGCGCATCCGGCGGGCTATCCGTCTCCTTCCCCGGCCAGATTCGCTCCACCACCTTCGATTCCTGCGGCGCATGGACGTTGTATTCCCCCAGCCGCCGCTGGCGAATGCGGATGCGCCGGGCGGGCTCGCCGGTAAACGGATCGGTCGTCTCGTCGATCGCCTCCACCGTGCCATCGGCCGGAGCAATCACGCCCAGCGCGGGGGCCGCCGCCTTGCGCCGCAGATCACGGAAAAGCCCCATCAGCGCCACGGTCAGCAGCACCATGAACAGGCCCAGCTCCGCCTCCCCGACCAGCAGTGAGATCACCGCCATCCAGGCGGAGATGATCACGAACACACGGCCTTCGGGGGCAAGCGGAAACAGCATGGGGTTCTCGGAGGGGGGCGCGGGTGCGCGACCCGGGGCCTGCGCCCCGGGCCGCCCCGACGGATCAGTTGCGGGACTTGTCGACCAGCTGGTTGGCCTTGATCCACGGCATCATCGCACGCAGGCGTTCGCCCACCTGCTCGATCTCGTGGGCCGCGTTCAGGCGGCGGTTGGCGGTCATCGACGGGTAGTTCATCGCGCCTTCCAGGATGAACTGCTTGGCGTACTCGCCATTCTGGATGTTCTTCAGCGCCTCGCGCATCGCCCAGCGCGACTCCTCGTTGATCACCTGCGGACCGGTCACGTATTCCCCGTACTCCGCATTGTTGGAGATCGAGTAGTTCATGTTGGCGATACCGCCCTCGTACATCAGATCGACGATCAGCTTGAGCTCGTGCAGGCACTCGAAGTAGGCCATCTCCGGGGCGTAGCCGGCCTCGGTCAGGGTCTCGAAACCAGCCTTGACCAGTTCCACCGCACCGCCGCAAAGCACGGCCTGCTCGCCGAACAGATCGGTCTCGGTCTCGTCCTTGAAGGTGGTCTCGATGATGCCGGTGCGGCCGCCGCCGATCGCGGAGGCGTAGGACATCGCGATGTCACGGGCCTTGCCGGAGGCGTCCTGCTGGATCGCGATCAGGTCGGGGATGCCGCCGCCACGCACGAATTCGGAGCGCACGGTGTGGCCCGGGGCCTTGGGCGCGATCATGATCACGTCCAGGTCCTTGCGCGGAACGATCTGGTTGTAGTGGATCGCGAAGCCGTGGGCGAAGGCCAGGGTCGCGCCCTGCTTCAGGTTGGGTTCCAGGACGTCGCGGTACAGGGCCGCCTGATACTCGTCCGGGGCCAGCACCATGATCAGGTCGGCGCCAGCGGTCGCGGCGTCGACATCGGCGACCTTAAGTCCGGCCTCCTCGGCCTTGGCGCGCGAGGCGGAACCGTCGCGCAGACCCACGGTCACGTCCACGCCGGAGTCCTTCAGGTTGTTCGCATGGGCGTGACCCTGCGAGCCGTAGCCGATGATCGCGACCTTCATGCCCTGGATGATGGAGAGGTCGGCGTCTTTGTCGTAATACAGATTCATGGCAGTCATTTCCTTGGCAACAGGCCCCGACAGGGGGCCGATGACGAATTAAAAGCCCGTGCCCGGCCGGCACGGACGAAAGCGAAGACGATTACAGCTGCAGCGCGACGTCGCCGCGGGCGATGCCCATCACACCCGAACGCACGACCTCCAGCACCGGAAACGGCGAGACCGCCTCGAGGAAGGCATCCAGTTTGGAGCCCTCGCCGGTGATCTCGATCACGTAGGTCTGCTGGGTCACGTCGATGATGCGACCGCGGAAGATATCGGTCAGGCGCTTGACCTCTTCACGGTCGGCCGCCTCGCCGACGCGCACCTTGATCAGCGCCATCTCGCGCTCGATGTGCGGGTGAGCGGTCATGTCCAGCAGCTTGATCACGTCGACCAGCTTGTTCAGCTGCTTGGTGATCTGCTCGACGATCTCGTCGGAGCCACTGGTGACGATGGTCATGCGCGACAGCGACGGGTCGTCGGTCGGCGCGACGGTCAGCGATTCGATGTTGTAGCCACGCGCGGAGAACAGGCCGGCCACCCTTGAGAGGGCACCGGATTCGTTTTCCAGCAGGACACTGATGATATGACGCATACGGCTCTTCCCTGTACCCGGTTCAGACCAGGATCATTTCGTTCTGGCCGGCGCCGGCCGGGATCATCGGATAGACGTTCTCGGACTGATCCGTAATGAAGTCCAAAAACACCAGGCGTTCCTTCTGCGCGAGGGCCTCCTTGATCGCACCCTCGACGTCGCCCGGCTTGTCGATGCGCATGCCGACGTGGCCATAGGCCTCGGCCAGCTTCACGAAGTCGGGCAGGGCGTCCATGTAGGACATCGCGTAGCGCCCCTGATAGAAGAACTCCTGCCACTGCCGGACCATGCCCAGATAGCGGTTGTTCAGGTTCAGGATCTTGATCGGGAGCTGGTACTGGTAGCAGGTCGACAGCTCCTGGATGCACATCTGGATGCTGGCCTCGCCGGTGATGCAGCCGACCGTCGCGTCCGGGTGCGCGAACTGCACGCCCATCGCGAACGGCAGGCCCACGCCCATCGTCCCCAGGCCACCCGAGTTAATCCAGCGGTTGGGCTTGTCGAAGCCGTAGAACTGCGCCGCCCACATCTGGTGCTGGCCGACGTCGGAGGTCACAAAGGCATCGCCCTGCGTCAGCTCCCAGAATTTCTGCACCACATACTGTGGCTTGATCAGTTCGGAGTCGCGGTCGTATTTCAGGCAGTCCTGTGACTGCCACTCGCCGATCTGTTTCCACCAGGCGTCCAGCGCCTCGGGATCCGGCTTCGCCTTGGCGGCGTCCAGCGCCTTGATCAACGCGCGCAGCACCGGCTCCACTTCACCCACGATCGGCACATCGACCTTCACGTTCTTGGAGATCGAGGACGGATCGACATCGACATGCACGATCTTCGCGTGCGGGCAGAACTTCTCGATGTTGCCGGTCACGCGGTCGTCAAAGCGCGCGCCGATCGCGATCAGCACATCGGCGTGGTGCATGGCCATGTTGGCCTCGTAGGTACCATGCATGCCCAGCATGCCGAGGAACTGCTTGTCCGACGCCGGATAGCCGCCCAAGCCCATCAGGGTGTTGGTGATCGGGTAACCCAGCTTGCGGGTGAACTCGGTCAGTGCCTCGGAGCCACGCCCCAGAATCACGCCGCCGCCGGTGTAGATCATCGGCTGCTTCGCCGACAGGATCAGGTCCACCGCCTTGTCGATCTGGCCGGTATAGCCGCCAAAGGTCGGGTTGTACGAGCGCATGTGGATGGACTCGGGATACTCGAACTCGCAGCTCGCCGCGGTCACATCCTTCGGGATATCCACGACCACCGGGCCCGGACGACCCGTAGTCGCCACGTAAAAGGCCTTCTTGATGGTGGTCGCCAGGTCCTTCACGTCCTTGACCAGGAAGTTGTGCTTCACGCAGGGGCGGGTAATCCCCACGGTATCCACTTCCTGGAAGGCGTCGTTGCCGATCAGGCTGGTCGGCACCTGGCCGGTGAACACCACCAGCGGCACCGAATCCATATAGGCGTCGGCAATGCCGGTAATCGCGTTGGTCGCACCGGGACCGGAAGTCACCAGCGCGACACCCGGCTTGTCGGAGGACTTGGCATAGCCCTCGGCCGCGTGCACCGCGCCCTGCTCGTGGCGCACCAGTACGTGCGAGACCTTGTCCTGGCGATACAGCGCATCATAGATGTGCAGTACCGCCCCGCCGGGATACCCGAATACGACATCGACACCCTCGGCCTGCAGGCTGCGGCAGAAGATTTCGGCGCCGGTGATGGCGGTGGAGGAACTTGAGGTCTCGGACATGGTGGTCGACTTCCTTACCTAAGGGCTCGTGCGTGATCGTGGCGGGATGACCCAGCAGGAATCAAAATAGCCCAACATCCTAATATGAAATGACGATTTTTCCCAGCACCGGGGTGCGGAAAAGCCACCCCGGGAGGGGACCCAGCGTCGTGCAGACAGCCTTCAGTCGTCCGACTTCTTCACGTCCGCCGCGGGCAGACCAGGATTGGTCGGGCGGCGGGCATCGTCGCTGGACATGTCCTGCGGCGCCATCTGCTGTTCCAGCCCTTGCGGCGGGTTCATCTCTTCTTCCTCGCCCCCGCAGCCGGCCAGCACAAGCGTGGCGGCAACCGACAGAACGAGGAATCCAGTGAGGCGGGCGTGGCGGTACATAGTGTTCTTCCTTGCAAGACAGGGGCGTGAACTGGCGAGCTTGCCGTGGCGCCATTGGCTTGGCAACAATCCACCACGGCGAGACGCTGATTCCCGCGCGACGCGGGCTACCCCGCCCCCACCGGCAGTATCCGCGTCCCGGCCTGCCCCGCAATAATCGCGGTGGCGTCCTCGAGTGCCCCGATCCCGGCCCGGGCACCCTGATCGGCCACGCGCCGGGCAGCCTCCATCTTCGGGCCCATCGAGCCGGCCGGGAACGACGCGGGGTCGACCGCGCTGACCAGCAATGCCTTCAGCCGCGTGGCATCGGGCTCGCCCCAATTCCAGTAGACGCCGTCGACGTCCGTCAGCATCAACAGCCAGTCCGCGCCCAGCTCCAATGCGAGGCGTGCGGCGGTCAGGTCCTTGTCCACCACCGCCTCGATGCCGTACAGCCGGCCTTCGTCGTCGCGCGCGACCGGTACGCCGCCGCCCCCCGCGCAGATCGCGAGGGACCCGCCGTCGACCAGGGCCCGCACGGCCTCCACGCCCAGTACCTTCCGCGGCTCCGGCGAGGCGACCACGCGACGCCAGCCGTCGCCGTCGCCGTCGCCGTCGCGGGCGATATCCCAGCCGCGCTCCTCGGCCAGCGCGCGCGCCCGGGATTCATCCCATACCGGACCAATGAACTTCTCGGGGCAGGAAAATGCCGGATCGTCCGGATCCACTTCGGTCTGCGTCAGGAGGCTGGCGATCCGGTCATGGCCCAGGGCGTTGTGCAGTTCCTGCGCCAGGATGTACCCGATCATCCCGTGGCTCTCGGCGCCGACCACATCCAGCGGCCAGTGGATGGAATCGGCCTCCGCCTGACTGGCGAGCAGCCCCACCTGCGGGCCATTGCCATGAGTCACGACGACCTCGTGCTCGTTGGCGACATCGGCGATGGCCCGCGCCGCGGCACGGGCGTTGCGCCGCTGGGCCTCGGCCGACGGCGTCTCGCCGCGTTGCAGCAGGGCGTTTCCGCCCAGCGCGATCACGATACGCATGGCGGGTCTCCTGGTGAGCGTATGGACAGAACGTCAGGTGCGCGGGAGCGTCACGCCGCGCTGGCCCTGGTACTTGCCACCGCGGTCCTTGTAGGAGGTCTCGCAGACCTCGTCGGACTGCAGGAACAGCATCTGCGCCACGCCCTCGTTGGCGTAGATCTTGGCCGGCAGCGGCGTGGTGTTGGAGAACTCCAGCGTCACATGGCCTTCCCACTCGGGTTCCAGCGGAGTCACGTTCACGATGATGCCGCAGCGCGCGTAGGTCGACTTGCCGAGACAGATCGTCAGCACATCACGCGGGATGCGGAAGTACTCCACCGTATGCGCCAGCGCGAACGAGTTGGGCGGGATGATGCAGACATCCGAATGCACATCCACGAAGCTGCCCTCGTCGAAGCCCTTGGGGTCGACGATGCTCGAGTTGATGTTGGTGAAGATCTTGAAATGGTCCGAGCAGCGCACGTCATAGCCGTAGCTGGACGTGCCGTAGGAGACGATGCGCTGCTCGTCGTGATAGCGGACCTGACCGGGCTCGAAGGGCTCGATCATGCCCTTCGTCTCGGCCATCTCCCGGATCCAGCGGTCCGACTTGATGCTCATCTGCCCTGTCCCTGGTTGTGATCGCCGGATCAGTTGTTCTGGATGACGATGTTGGGGAATTTGCTGCTGTAATCCTTCGCCTGCTCCGCGAGCTTGGCGCCCGTGCGACGGGCAATCTCGCGGTAGATCTCCGCGATGCGGCCGTCCGGATCGGCGATCACGGTCGGTTCACCGCCATCCGCCTGCTCGCGAATGCGGATATCCAGCGGCAGCGCGCCCAGCATGTCCACACCATATTCCTCGGCCATGCTCTCGGCCCCGCCCTGGCCGAAGATGTGCTCCTCGTGCCCGCAGTTGGAGCAGATGTGGATGCTCATGTTCTCGATGATGCCCAGTACCGGCACCTCGACCTTCTCGAACATGCGCAGGCCCTTGCGCGCGTCCAGCAGCGCGATGTCCTGCGGGGTGGTAACGATCACCGCGCCAGAGACCGGGATCTTCTGGGACAGGGTCAGCTGGATGTCGCCGGTGCCCGGCGGCAGGTCGATCACCAGGTAGTCAAGATCCTTCCAGTTGGTCTCGTTCAGCAGCTGCTCCAGGGCCTGGGTGACCATCGGGCCACGCCAGATCATCGGCGTGTCCTCGTCAATCAGAAAGCCGATGGACATCGCCTGCACGCCGTGGCGCTCCAGCGGCTCCATGGACTTGCCGTCCTTCGACTCCGGGCGGTCCTTGATGCCCAGCATGCGCGGCTGGCTGGGACCATAGATATCCGCATCCAGGATGCCGACCTGCGCCCCTTCAGCGGCCAGCGCCAGCGCCAGATTGACCGCGGTGGTGGACTTGCCCACCCCGCCCTTGCCGGAGGCCACGGCGATGATGTTCTTGATGCCGGGCATCGGCTTCAGGCTCTTCTGCACCGCGTGGGCGGTCACCTTGGTGGTGATCGTCACCTCCGAGGACTCCAGCCCGGCCACGCCGGCCAGCGCGCCCTGAATCGCAGCGCGCAGCTCGTCGTGATAGCCGCTCGCGGAGTAGCCCATCTCAAGAGTGATGGCCGCCCGTGCGCCCTCCACACGGATGTCCTTGACCGCACCGGCGGCCACCAAGTCCTGCTCCAGGTACTTGTCCTGAACGGTCTTCAGGGCGTTTTCGATCTGCTCGCGTGAGAGTTCGGCCATGGCGTTCGTTCCATCCGACAGTTGGGAGTAATCGCGCGATTCTACTGGGCCGTCATCAGCACGCCAATGGCACCACCACTCGCCAGTCCTTTGCGCCATGCCACAAGTGGGGTCCTGAATGATCTGTCAACCCCTATCAGGGAGTTTTATACACATGAGTTTCCACTGCCCCTGAAAACGCCCCAGATAGCAGCCAAAACACCGAAAGAACTACACAAAGAACCCGTATCTTTTTGTTTGATAAGTATAAAAACAAATTGAACGTTTTTTGACCAATCTGTACAACGCCCTTGCGTGACAAGGCCTGACGATGAATTCCACTGGGTTGCCCACAGAGTTATCCACAGCTTCTGTGGAAAAGCCTATGACGGTCTTTATGCGCCTCGACAACCCGGCGGGCAGCCCCGACAATAGCGCCCCTGCATTCCACCGCCCGCCGCTACCGACGCACGAGCCCGACGATGACTGACACGCCGCGCAAGATCCTGGTTACCAGCGCCCTGCCCTACGCCAACGGGCCGATCCATCTGGGGCACCTGGTCGAGTACATCCAGACCGACATCTGGGTGCGCTTCCAGCGTGCGCGTGGCCACGAGGTGATCTATGTCTGCGCAGATGACGCCCACGGCACGCCGATCATGCTGAAGGCCCGTGCCGAGGGCATCGAACCAGAAGAACTGATCGCGCGGGTGCGCCAGGAGCACGAGGCCGACTTCAGCGAGTTCCTGGTCGGCTTTGACCACTACCACTCAACCCACTCGGACGAGAATCGCGAGCTGGCCGGGCGCATCTACACCGCGCTGCGCGACGCCGGGCACATCGAAACGCGTACCATCGACCAGGCCTACGACCCCGAGGCCGGGATGTTCCTGCCCGACCGCTTCATCAAGGGCACCTGCCCGAACTGCGGCGCCGAGGAGCAGTACGGCGACTCCTGCGAGGCCTGCGGCGCGACCTACAGCCCGCTGGACCTGAAAGACCCGGTCTCCGCGATCAGCGGCGCCCGGCCGGAGTCGCGCCAGTCCGAGCACTACTTCTTCAAGCTCGCCGACTTCGAGGCCTTCCTGCGCGAATGGACCGGCTCCGGCCGCCTGCAGGATGCGATCCGCAACAAGCTGGACGAGTGGTTCGACGCGGGGCTCACCGACTGGGACATCTCGCGCGACGCCCCCTACTTCGGCTTCGAAATCCCCGATGCCCCGGGCAAGTACTTCTACGTCTGGCTGGACGCGCCGATCGGCTACATGGCGAGCTTTCGCGCCTACGCCGAGAAGCAGGGCCTGGATTTCGACGCCTGGTGGGGCGCGAACTCCGACGCCGAGCTGTATCACTTCATCGGCAAGGACATCGCGTATTTCCATACATTGTTCTGGCCGGCCATGCTGCACGGCGCGGGTTTTCGCACCCCCAGCGCGGTGTTCTGCCACGGCTTCCTGACCGTCAACGGACAGAAGATGTCCAAGTCACGCGGGACCTTCATCCGAGCCCGCGACTACCTTGACCACCTGAACCCCGAGTCCCTGCGCTACTACCTCGCCGCCAAGCTGGGGGCCGGGGTCGACGACCTCGACCTCAACCTGGACGACTTCGTCCAGCGCGTGAACTCGGACCTGGTCGGCAAGCTGGTGAACATCGCCAGCCGCTGCGCCGGCTTTATCACCAAGCGCTCGAACGGCGAGCTGGCCGCCGAGCTGCCACGCCCGGACCTGCACCAGGCCTTCGTGGCCGAGGGCGAGGCCATTGCGGCCGCGTTCGAGAACCGCGAATACGCCCAAGCCATCCGCCGCATCATGGCGCTGGCCGACCAGGCCAACCAGTACATCGACGAAGCCCAGCCCTGGGTGCTCGCAAAACAGGAAGGCCGCGAGGCTGAAGTGCAGGCCATCTCCACCCAGGGGCTGGACCTGTTCCGCATCCTGATCGTCTACCTCGCCCCAGTCCTGCCCAGGCTCGCAGCCGACGCCGCGGCCTTCCTGCGGCTGGACAGCCTGGCCTGGGACACGCGTGCGCCGCTGGTCGGGTGCTCGATCGAGAAGTTCAAGCCGCTGATGACCCGCATCGAAGGCGAAACCGTCGACAAGCTGCTGGAGGCCTCGAAGGCCACCCTGGCCGCGACCGAACCCGCGACCACCCCCAACACCGACGCGGAGCCCGACGTGGACCCCATCGCCGAGACCATCGACTTCGACACCTTCGCCAAGGTCGACCTGCGCATCGCGCGCATCACCAGTGCCGAGCACGTGGAAGGCGCGGACAAACTGCTCAGACTGACGCTGGATATCGGATCGGAGACGCGCCAGGTGTTTGCCGGGATCAAGTCGGCCTACGCCCCGGAGGACCTGGTCGGGCGGCACACCGTGATGGTCGCCAACCTCGCGCCGCGCAAGATGCGCTTTGGCGTCTCCGAAGGCATGGTCCTGGCCGCCGGACCCGGCGGCTCGGAGCTGTATATCCTGAACCCGGACGACGGCGCCCGGCCCGGGATGCGGGTCAAATAGGCCGCCCGCGTCATGGATTTGCACCCACGGCTCGCGTAAGCTGCCGCTCTTTTGCCGATACCCGGACGCATGGACCAAAGCCCCGAATTCCTGGCGCAGGTACGCCTGCTGGCCGAAGCAGGCCGTGATCTCTCGGCGCGCGGCTGGCTGCCCGCCCGCACCGGCCACTTCTCCGCGCGCCTGGACGACCGGCATATCGCCGTCACCGCGCCCAATCGCGAGAAGAGCTTTCTCGACCGCCACGACTTCCTGGTGGTCGATCTCGACGGCCACGTGGTCGCCGGCAGCGAAGAGCCGGCGCCGGAGACCTTCCTGCATATCATCATGTACCGCCACGATGCCCAGCTGGGCGCGGTGCTGCATACGCACTCGGTACATGCGACCGTCCTGTCGCGCCAGTTTCCCGGTGCCCTGCGCCTGCGCGACTACGAGGTCCTGCGCGAACTGCCCGGTGTGGACAATCCCGCGCAGGGCCTGGACCTTCCCGTGTTCGCGAACGAACCGGACGTGCAACAGCTGGCCGCGCGGGTCGACGCCGCAATGAGCCGCGAGCCGAACCTCGCCGGGTTCCTGATCGGCGGCCACGGCCTCTACACCTGGGGCGCGAGCGTCGAACTCGCCCTGCACCGGGTCGAGGCCTTCGAATTTATGTTTCAGTGCGAGACCCTCGCACACCAGATGAACCGATGATCGCACCCCAAACTCCCGCGCCCCAGGCCCTCATCCTTGCCTTCGAAGGGGTCCTGGCCCCGCCCGGCGTGCTGCGCGACACGCTGGAACCCTATTCGCTGGAGGCCCTGCCGGGCTTTCTCGAGCGCCACGCGGAGACCACCGCCGTACAGCGCGTACTGGCGGACATCCTTGCCTACTCCGGACGCGAGCTGGACGTCGACGGACTGCTGGCACAGATCCGCGCCTGGATCCGCGGCGGGCAGGACATCACGCCCCTGCGCCAGTTACAGGGACTCATCTGGGCCGATGCCCTGGAGGCCTCGATGCTGCGCCCGGAGCTGTCGGACGATACGGCCCGTGCCCTGATGGCGCTGGACGATGCCGGCGTGGCCCTGTACAGCTTTGGCGCCAGCCCGGCCCCGGTCCAGCGCGACTGGCTGCGTCACGGCCCGTACCCGGAGGTGGAGCAGCGCCTGACCGGACTGTTCGACACCCGCATCGGCGGTCGGCGCGATGCCGGCAGCTACCGCCGTCTGGCGGACGAAATCGGCATCGCTCCGGAAGCCATCCTGTTGCTGTCGGTGCGCGGCGAGGAGCTGGACGCCGCGCACCAGGCCTGGCTGCAGACCGCCCGACCCTTCGCCGACCCGTCCGCTTCGGACCATCACGCGCTGCGCAGTCTGGACTCGCTCATCCCGGCAGACCGCTAAACTGACAACAAGGTGCGATCGGCCTGCGGGGGAGGAACCGGCAGGAGCGGGCCAGCCCGCGAATGCCCTGCGGCCAAAGCCTGGCCATTGCAAGGGCCTCGCGGGCAAACCCGCTCCTACCAGGGCGCGGCGATTCGGATCACCCGTATCTGGAAGGGTTGAGTCGAGATAAGCGGTCCCTGATACTATTTTGTTGACCTGACGACTCGGAATTAACGTGGAATACGTCCTGATCCTCATCAGTACGATCCTCGTGAACAACTTCGTACTGGTGAAGTTTCTGGGCCTGTGCCCGTTCATGGGGGTCTCGCGCAAGGTCGAGACGGCCACCGGCATGGGCCTGGCCACGACCTTCGTGCTGACGTTGTCCGCGGTCAGTTCCTATGTGATCAACGAATACCTGCTGACCCCGCTGGGGCTCGAGTACCTGCGCACGATCGCGTTCATCCTGGTGATCGCCGCGGTGGTCCAGTTCACCGAGCTGGTCGTACGCAAGACCAGCCCGCTGCTCTACAACGTGCTGGGCATCTTCCTGCCACTGATCACCACCAACTGCGCGGTGCTGGGCGTGGCCCTGCTGAACGTCCAGGAAGCCCACAACTTCGTCGAATCCGCGCTTTACGGCTTCGGTGCCGCGGTCGGCTTCTCTCTGGTCCTGATCCTGTTCTCCGCCATTCGTGAACGCATCGCGGTAGCCGATGTGCCCGTGGTCTTTCGCGGCAGCGCAGTCGCCATGGTCACGGCGGGGCTGATGTCGCTGGCATTCATGGGCTTCTCGGGACTGGTGCGGCTGTGAGTGTCGTCTACGCCATCCTCGCGATCGGCGGTCTGGCCGCCGCGTTTGGCCTGATCCTGGGCTTTGCCGCGCAGCGTTTTCGCGTCGAGCAAAACCCGGTCGTCGACCAGATCGACGCCCTGCTGCCCCAGACGCAGTGCGGCCAGTGCTCCTACCCCGGCTGCCGCCCCTACGCGGAGGCGATCGCCGCCGGCGAGGCCGACATCAACCGCTGCCCCCCCGGCGGCCAGGCCACGGTACAGGCCCTGGCGGACCTGCTGGACCGCGAGCCGACCCCGCTGGAAGAAGAGGAACAGGAAAAGGCCGTCGCGGTCATCGACGAGAACATCTGCATCGGTTGCACCCTGTGCATCCAGGCCTGCCCGGTGGACGCGATCCTCGGCGCAGCCAAGCAGATGCACACCGTCATCGAGGAGGAATGCACCGGCTGCGAGTTGTGCATCGAGCCCTGCCCGGTCGACTGCATCGAGATGGTCCCGGTGCAGACCGACATCACCGAATGGCGCTGGGCGGAACCGGAACCCTCGCCTATCGAGCGGCCCATACACGCTCTTGCAGAAGGCTCGCGGAGCTCCCGCTAAGCCGGGGTTCCGCGAAACGTTAGAATACGCCAATGCAGCTGCACCGCTTCCATGGAGGCCTGAAACTGGCCGACGAGACCGACGCCAGTACCGCCGAGCCGGTGCTGGTGATGGGTGTGCCTGCGAAACTGACCGTTCCGCTCGGCCAGCATATCGGCGAGGCGACCGAGGCCTGTGTCCAGGTCGGCGATCACGTCACCAAGGGCCAGCGCATCGGCCAGTCCAAGGGCTACATCGCCGCGCACGTGCACGCGCCCACCTCCGGCAAGGTGGTCGATATCGACCTGTACCCGGTCCCTCATCCCTCGGGCCTTGATGCCCCCTGCGTGGTGATCGAGCCCGATGGGCACGACGATTGGGGCGATGCCCGCATGGAGCCCTGGCTGGACTGGGATACCCGCGACCTGCGTGCGCTGCGCCAGCGCCTGCGTGCCGGCGGGATCGTCGGACTGGGTGGCGCGGCCTTCCCCACGGCAGTCAAACTGAACCCGCGCGCCGGCCAGCGCATCCATACGCTGGTGGTCAACGGGGCGGAGTGCGAACCCTACATCAGCGCCGACGACATGCTGCTGCGCACCGCTCCCGAGGCGGTGTTCGAGGGGATTCGCATCACCGCCCGCCTGCTGGGCGTGGAGCGGGTGCTGTTCGCGGTCGAGGACAACATGCCGGAGGCGATGCGCTCGCTGACCGAGACCCTGCCCCCCGAGCTGCGCGACCTGATCGAGCTGGTATCGGTCCCCTCGATCTATCCCACCGGGGGCGAACGCCAGCTGATCAAGGTACTGACCGGCCAGGAGGTCCCGAGCGGCGGCCTGCCCGCGGATCTCGGGATGGTCTGCCACAACCCGGGCACCTTCAAGGCGATCTGCGACACGGTGATCCAGGGCCGACCGCTGCTGTCGCGTATCGTCACCGTCACCGGCCCCGGTGTGAAACACCCGCGCAATGTGGAAGCCCTGCTCGGCACCCCGTTCGCCGACGTGATCGAGGCGGCCGGCGGCTATGCCGAAGGCGTGGACCGGCTGGTGATGGGCGGCCCGATGATGGGCTTCGCGGTCCACGACGACTCCATTCCTGTGATCAAGGCCACCAACTGCCTGCTCGCCACGCGCCCCCAGGACACGCCTGACCCCGGCCCGGTCATGCCCTGCATCCGCTGCGCCGAGTGCGCGGCCGTCTGCCCCGCCCAGCTGCTGCCGCAGCAGCTCTACTGGCAGGCGAAAGCAAAAGACTTCGACGCGATCCAGGACTACGGGCTGTTCGACTGCATCGAATGCGGCTGCTGCGCCTATGTCTGCCCCAGCAACATCCCGCTGGTCCAGTACTACCGCTATGCCAAGAACGAGATCTGGGCGCGGGAGAAGGAACGCCACAAGTCGGACATCGCGCGCGAACGCTACGAATTCCGCCAGGAACGCATCGAACGCGAGGAGCGCGAGAAGGCCGAACGCCTGGCGAAGAAAAAGGCCGCTCTGAAGAACAAGGAAGCCGACGGCGACAAGCAGGCCGCGATCCAGGCGGCACTGGAACGCGCCCAGAAGAAAAAGGCCGCCCGTGCGGAAGAGTCCGCGAAGGGTAGCGATCAGGCACCCGGGTCGGAGGCGACCCGCGAGGAAACCTCCACGACGAACGACACCCGCGACAGGGACGACCGCTGATGCGCTTTCGCACGCAATCCTCGCCGCACGTGATCCCCGCGCACTCCGTGGGCGGCGTGATGCAGCAGGTGCTGATGGCGCTGGTGCCCGGGACCCTGGCGATGACCTGGTTCTTCGGCTGGGGTGTACTGGTCAACGTCCTGCTGGGCGTGCTGTTCGCCGTGACCTTCGAGGCGGCGATGGTCGCCGCGCGCAAGCGGCCCGTCATGGCCACACTGGCGGACAACTCCGCGATCGTCACCGGCTGGCTGTTCGCGCTGGCGATCCCGCCACTGGCGCCGTTCTGGGTCACGCTAATCGGTATTGCATTCGCGATCATTGTCGCCAAGCACCTGTACGGCGGGCTGGGCTACAACCCGTTCAACCCCGCAATGGTCGGCTATGTCGTCGTGCTGGTCTCGTTCCCGCGCGAAATGGCGCTCTGGCCGGCCCCCAGCACGCTGCCGGAATCCCCGCTCACCCTGCTGCAGACCCTGCAGACGGTTCTGACCGGCAGTCTCCCCGGCGCCCAGGCGTGGGACGCGGTCACGCGCGCCACCCCGCTCGACGCGATGCGCGAGGGGCTGGTCTCCGGGCGCACGGTTGGCGAGATCACGGCCAGCCCGCTGTTCGGAAGCTTCACCGAGACCGGCTGGGAATGGGTCGGCAACTTCTTCCTGCTGGGTGGGCTGTACCTGCTGTTCCGTCGGATCATCCACTGGCACATCCCGGTGGCGGTGATCCTGGGCGTGGCCATCCCGGCCGGCTTCTTCTGGCTGCTGGACCCGGACTCGTTCGCCTCGCCGGCCTTCCACGTGTTTTCCGGGGCGGTGATCATCGGGGCCTTTTTTATCGCCACCGATCCGGTCTCCGCGTCCACCACCCCTCTGGGTCGCATCCTCTACGGCGCCGGGATCGGCGTGCTGATCTTTGTGATCCGCACCTGGGGTGGCTACCCGGACGCAGTCGCGTTCGCCGTGCTGCTGATGAACATGGTCGCCCCGACGCTCGACCACCTGACACGACCGCGGATCTTCGGGCGCACTCGCGGCGGACCGCCGTCAGGGGACGGTCGTGCCTGACCTGAAGCCGCGCGACATCCTGATCGCCACCGTCCTGCTGGCCGGATTTGCGGCGGCCGGCGCGGGTCTGGTCGCGCTGGTGCAGGAAGGCACGGAGGCCCGCATCGCGGACAACCGCATGGAGGTCAACCGCAGCCGCATCGCGGAGCTCACCGGCGACCTCGATTACGCCAATGATCCGGTGCACGACGCAGTGGCCCTGAGTGACGAGCGTCTGGGCGGCGACAACCTGCCCGCGTGGTTCGCACGCGACGCAGACGACAACGTCATGGGCATCGTGTTCTCGGCGGTCGCGCGTGACGGCTACAGCGGTGACATCCACCTGCTGATCGGCGTGGACCGCGACGGTGAACTGCTGGGCGTGCGTGTCTCCAGCCACCGCGAGACGCCGGGCCTGGGAGACGCGATCGAGGCCGAACGCTCCGACTGGATCCACGGCTTCGAGGGCCGCTCCCTGGGCGACCCCTCGCCCGGCGACTGGGCGGTGCGCCGCGATGGCGGCGTGTTCGACCAGTTTACCGGCGCCACCATTACCCCGCGTGCGGTGGTTCGCGCCGTCCGCCGCACACTGGAATACTTCGACGACTACCGCGATGACCTGCTCTCGACCTCGCCGGAGGAAGAGGAAGGTGCGGTGGTCGAACCAATAGGGAACGACTGATCCATGTACTCGGAACAGGACGACCGATGAACCCGACCCTGACCGACATCATTCGCGACGGCCTGTGGAACAACAACCCGGGCCTGGTCCAGCTGCTCGGCCTGTGCCCGCTGCTGGCGATCTCCGGGACGATGGTCAACGCCATCGGCCTGGGCATCGCGACCACCCTGACGCTGCTGCTGTCGAACGTCCTGGTCTCGATGATCCGCCGCCACGCCCGTCCGGAGATCCGTATCCCGGTGTACGTGCTGATCATCGCCTCCATCGTGACCGCGATCGAACTGGCGATGAACGCCTGGTTCCACGGCCTGTTCCTGATCCTCGGCATCTTCATCCCGCTGATTGTCACCAACTGCGCGATTATCGGCCGCGCGGAGGCCTTCGCCTCGCGCAACTCGGTCCCGCGCGCCGCGCTGGACGGTCTGATGATGGGGCTGGGCTTTACCGGCGTACTGATTGCGCTGGGCGCGCTGCGCGAGGTCCTGGGCCAGGGCACGCTGATGGACAACGCCCACCTGCTGTTCGGCGAGTGGGGGCGCGCGATGACCATCCAGATCTACCCGTCCGAACACGGGTTCCTGCTGGCCCTGCTGCCGCCGGGCGCGTTCATGGCCATGGGCCTGCTGATCGCCGCCAAGAACTGGATCGACCAGCACACGGCGACCGAGCCGGAGCCCGCCGCGGAGGAATCCCGCGCCGAGGCCTCCGAAACCACCTGATCCGGCGCGCCCTACAGGCCCCTTAAACGAAAACACCCCACCGGGGCGCTCCGGCGGGGCGTAAAGGGAAACCAGCTTCCCCAAGTGACCGTATGGGCAATCAGGCGGTCGTGTCGACGTTATTGCCCACGTGGTCGGGCAGGCCCTGGGAGGTCGCCTGCATCTCGCTGATGTTCGGCATGGCCTGCAACAGGCCCTGTGCCGCCATCTCTTCCGATTCCATGGCCTTTTTCTGTACCGCCACATCCTTTTGCGCGGCGATGTTCTGCTGGCTCATCTGCGTGGCCTGGCTGGCAATCGCACTGGCATCCATCTTCTGCTCCTGATTCGAATATGGAGCCGGCCCGCCCGGGGACTCGGTGTGCCGTTTCGGGCCCGACTCACTCCGGGTGACGGCCAGTGGTGCGCAGACTTTAGGGCATGGGTGAAGTTTTTTCGGCGCGTGCGGCCTCGAGCGGGTCCGGGCGGGCGGCGAACCGCCGCATAACCCCGCGCGACTCGCGATCCTCCGCCTCGATTACGAACCCGGCGCGCTCCACCACCGCCTCGGTATCGCGGTTCGGGTGGCAACCCCCGGTCACACAGGTCCAGGTCGGTTGCACGCGATCCTGCACCCAGGCCAGGCTCGGGCGCGTGTGCCGCACATGCTCGAGCATGCGCAACTGACCCTCGGTGCCCAGCACACGGCGGATCTCCGCCAGCCCCTGCTCCGGGTCCTGAACCGAACAGAACACCAGCCCCGACACAACCGTGTCGAACCGTGCATCGGCAAATGGCAATGCCTCGGCCCGGGCGACCACGAAAAGGGCCCCGGGCGCGCGTTCGCGCGCCCGACGCAGGGCCGCCAGGTCTGGATCGAGCGCGACGACATGCGTCGAGGCGGAATACAGGGGAAGATTGCGGCCCGTGCCACAGCCCAGCTCGAGGACGAGCCCCCCTGCCCCCGCGACGAGACGGCGGCGCCAGCCACGGAAACCAAGCGCGTCCGCCAGCCCCATCAGGGCGTCATAAAGCCAGGGAATCTGTTCCACTCCACGCATGGATTTCATTCTACGCCCCGCAAAATGTGAACGCGTTGGCGTGATACCCGGATCCGAAAGGAACCTGTGGGCAACACCCCTGTCTACCGAGGCAAGAGCGGAAAGATCGGCGCCTGGCAACGGCCGCCGCAGTTCCGCCGTTCAGACTTGAAGACTCCATCACACGGTTGTCTGAACGTTCGGCCCGGACTCCCACCGGGCCTTTTTTTTGCCTGGGCCCGCGACCGGGGTCGGCGCGGGCCAACGCCTGACTCACGCCTGCGCGGTCACTCCCCCCTTACCCTGATACGATTCGGCGCTTTCGTGCTCCCCACGCGGTGATGCAATGACCGAATCCTCGCAATCGAAGATTCTCTACGAGGTGGATGACCGTCCGCCGATCGGGAAATGCGCGCTCAGCGCCCTTCAGAGTCTGATCCTGGTCGCCCCGACCATTATCCTCGCGCCCCTGATTCTGGCGCGCACCATCGGCCTCGACCTGGCCGCCACCCAGTGGACCGTCTTTGCCGCACTCATCGGCAGTGCGCTCGCCACGCTGGTCCAGGTTCGTCGCGTCGGGCCGGTCGGTTCGGGCTACCTGATCTTCATGGGCACCTCGACCGCGTATCTGGCCGTCGGCATCGAGGCGGCCATGGTCGGCGGCATGGCGCTGGTCGCGACGCTGGCCATCCTGTCCGCACCCGCACAGTTACTGTTCGCCCGCTACCTGGGCCTGTTCCGGCGCATCATAACGCCGACCGTCAGCGGGGTCGTGATCATGCTGCTGGTGCTGACCGTGATCCCGTCCACGGCCGACATGATGCATGGAGAAGGCGAGTACGAGGGCACCTGGCGCGCCCTGGTCGTCGCCCTGTTTACGCTCGGGTTCACCATCCTGCTGGCGATCTTCGGCGGTCGCATGCTGCGCCTTTGGGCACCCATCATCGGGCTCGGGGTCGGCGTCGCGGTGGCGGTTGCATTCAACGTCACGGACTTTTCCAGGGTCGCGGACGCCGCCTGGCTGGGTCTGCCGCCACTGGAATGGCCGGGCTTCAACTTCGAGTTCTCGACCGCCTGGTTCACACTACTTCTGACCTTCATCATCGTCACGCTGGTCGGATCGGTCGAGTCGGTGGGCGACACCATGGTCGCGCAACGCAACTCCCACCGGATCCCGCGCAAGGTTGATTACGACCGCGTGCGCGGCGGCCTCTATGCGGACGGGGTCGGCAACATGATCGCCGGCGGCCTGGGTACGCTGCCGAACACCACCTACGGGATCGGCGTGTCCTCGATCGAGCTGACCGGCATGGCTGCGCGGCGCGTCGGCTACTACTTCGCCGGCTTCCTCGCCCTGGTCGCACTCATCCCCAAACTCAACATGGTGATGATCTCGCTCCCCGGCCCGGTCTTCGGAGCCTTCCTGCTGATCCTTCTGGCGCTGCTGTTCGTGGCCGGCATTCGCCTGTGCGCACAGGACGGCCTGAGCTACCAGAGCGGGCTGATCATCAGCGTGGCGTTCTCCACCGGCTTCCTGTTCCAGAACCAGTTGTTCTTCCATCACTTGATCCCGGACGCGCTGGGGCCGTTCATGAACAACAGCGTGACCACCGGCGGCACCGTCGCGGTCGCCATCAGCCTGATCTTCAACCTGCGCCCGCGCCCACGACGCCACAGCACCTTCGCGCCCGAGGCCGAATCCCTGCCGCAGATCCAGGCCATGGCGCGGGAGTTCGGCGAGAGCCTGAGTCTGCCGGAGAAGCAGTCCGTCAAGCTGCAGGTGGCCCTGGAAGAGGTGTTCATGCACCTGTCCGAACAGGCCGCCAGCGAGCCGGGGCGCAGCCGCCCGGTGGATGTCCGTCTGGAACGCGAGGGCGAACACCTCGCGGTGGAGATGATCGACCGCAGTGCGGCGGCCGAAGTCGACGAGGCCTCGCTGCGCAAGGCCCGGCAATGGGGTCACAACGACGAGCAGTCCCTGCGCGAACTGGGGCTGTACCTGCTGAACAGCCTCGCGCAGGATGTGCGACACCTGCGCATGGCCGGGGTCAACTACATCTCGTTCGGTATCCCGCTGCGCCCGATGTAATCACTCGACGACGGTTCGCCGGTTCAGGGCCCTGCACAGGCCGCCGCCAGCGGTTCAGTCGCGAGAGCCGTGGATCAGGTTGAGGAACTCGCGACGGGTGCGCGCATCCTTGCGGAAGGCACCCAGCATCACCGACGTCGCCATCGAGGAGTGCTGCTTCTCCACCCCGCGCATGGTCATGCACATGTGCTTGGCGTCCACGACCACACCCACGCCCTTGGCATCGGTGACCTGCATCAACGCCTCGGCGATCTGCCGGGTCATGTTTTCCTGGATCTGCAGGCGCGCGGCGAACATATCGACAATCCGCGCGATCTTGGAGAGGCCGATCACCTTGCCATTCGGCAGGTAGGCGACATGCACCTTGCCGATGATCGGCAACAGGTGGTGCTCGCACAGCGAGTACAGCTCGATATCGCGCAGCAGCACCATCTCGTCGTTATCGGAGCTGAACAACGCCCCGTTGACGATCGTGTCGAGGTCCTGGTGATAGCCACGGGTCAGGTACTGCATCGCCTTGGCCGCCCGCATCGGCGTATCCAGCAGGCCCTCGCGGTTCGGGTCTTCATTCAGGCCGGCGAGGATCTCGCGATAATGACGGGCCAGCGCCTCGGGGGCCGGCAGCGGCCGCCCATCGGCGGCGCTGGTCACGGGTTCGTCCGCGGTTCGGGCATCTGATTGCATCGATAGGTCCTTGTTCTGTGCCATCTTCGGCATTCCCTGGGGCGTGCGGGCGCGTCAGCGCCCCATGATAACGGCCAGCCCGGAGGCCAGCGATACGATGGCCCCCGCGGTCAGCACCAGGCGCATCCCCAGGTACCCACGCGGCAACGGCCGCCCACGCAGGCTCAGGCGGTCCACCCACAGCGCCCCCAGAAACAGCACGGCCAGGGTCATCAGTGCCTCGGGCAACGGTTGCAGCAACGCAAGCCAGGCGAGGACCGCCGGGACCACCGCCCACACGGGCGCCGACAGCGGGCCCACCCGGTGTTCGCGATCCGCCAGGTAAAGCCCCCAGTGGATCGCCCCGAGAAACGACAGGATAACGGCACCATAAAACGCCAGGGCCTCCAGTGCGAAAACCTGCCATTCCGGCTGGGCCATCCAGGCGCCGAAGCCCAGGGCCACAAAGGGGATTAGCCCTCCGTATCCCAGCACCTGAAGCATCGGTGCCGAGGCTTCCTGGGACCGTTGCGTTTGCCCGGCCCGTTCCGCGGCGTCACGCGGGCCTCGGTTGGACCCGGCCGCGACAGCCCGCGCGCCGAGGTATTCGCGCAACTCGGGGAGCCCCCCGATTGCACCGTCCCGCGCAACGAAATAGGGCAACACATCGGCTCCAGTCGCCTGCTGCAGGGCATGAAACTGCTCGCGGTTGTGAGCAGAGCCCATGCCCCACTCCAGGCGCACCCAGCGTCCCGGGAGCATCGCCTCCAGCAGCGCCTCGGCATCGCGCACATCGGACAACCCCGACGTAATCGCCACGACCTCGTACCGCGCCAGTGCCTCGCGCACCTCGCGGGGCCAGTCGCTCATGGCCTGGACAACGTCGTTCATAGGGCAGCCTCGATCGCGGCGCGCAGACGTCGGTCTTCGGGTGTCACCCGTGTGCCGAACGAGGCCAGCACCTCGCCGTCGCGCCCGATCAGATACTTGTGGAAATTCCAGGACGGAAACTCGCCCGCCGCGGTCCCCAGATAGTGATAAAGCGTACCGGGCGCCGCGTGACGCCGCGAGGCATGCACCTTCTCGTACATCGGGAACTGGATGCCGTAGTTGGAGCGGCAGAATTCGGCGATATCGGCCTCGTCCTCGTATTCCTGCCCGGCGAAGTCACCCGAGGGGAACCCCAGCACACTGAACCCTTGCTCGTGAAGTTCCGCGTTCAACGCCTCCAGGCCCTCGTATTGCGGGGTGAAACCGCACTGGCTTGCCGTATTGACCACCAGCAGCACTTGACCGGCATGGCGCTCGCAAAGACGCACGGGTTCGGATGCGGTCAGCGGACGCATCTCGAAGTCGAGGCTCGCGGGGCACAGCGCCCCCGCCTCGCCCGCCGCCGCGCTAGACGCCAGGCCTGTCCACAACAGCCCTATCACCACAAGGAACCGACTCGCCCTGCGCATCACTGCACCCTCCACACCCCGGGCCATGCCAGGCCCTCTTTGCACCGCATTCGGGACGGCGCCCATTTACAGGCATTGTACAGGTCCTGTATAAGATGTACATCACCCCTTGATGGAATCGGAACCGTCGTCATGAGCACCTCTCGCATCGCTGTCATCGGCGGTGGCATCGCCGGCCTGGCCAGCAGCTGGATCCTGCAGTCGCGCCACCAGGTGCGTCTGTTCGAGGCGGCGCCCGAACTGGGCGGTCACGCCCACACCATCGAGGTACCCGACCCGGAGGGCCCCACTCACCTCGACACCGGATTCGTGGTGTACAACGAGCGCAACTACCCGCTGCTGACGCGCCTGTTCCGCGACCTGGACGTGCCGACCCAGCAGACCGACATGTCATTCTCGTGTTCCCGGCAACCCCACGGCGTGGAGTACGCCGGCAGTGACCTGAACACCCTGTTCGCGCAGCGGCGCAACCTGCTCAACCCGCGCTTTCTGCGCATGGGCGCCGACATCCTGCGCTTCAATCACCTGGGGCATCGACTGTTCGAGCGCGGCGAGACCCCGCAGGGCACACTGGATCACTTTCTCTCGCGACACCGTTTCGGTCGTGGCTTCCGCGAGGACTACCTGCTGCCGATGGCCGCCGCGATCTGGTCCTCGCCGCCGGCGTCCATCCGCGAGTTCCCGGCGGCAAGTTTCCTGCGATTCTTTCGCAACCACGGGCTGCTGGACCTGCGCGACCGCCCGCAGTGGCGCACCGTGCGCGGTGGCAGCCGCGAATATGTGCAGCGCCTCGCCGCGCGGCTCGAGCCACGCAGCGTGATACACGAGGCCGTGCGCGCCGTGATCCCGGAAGACGGCCAGTGGCGTGTGCTGACCGCGGAGCGCTCCGAGGGGTTCGATCAGGTCGTGTTTGCCTGTCACGCGAACGACGCGCGCCGTCTCCTGGGGCGGGCCGTGCCTGTGCTCGACGGCCTGCTCGCGAACTGCCGCTTCCAGGAAAATCGCGCGATCGTGCATACCGACCCCACCCTGATGCCCCGTTCGCGCCGCGTCTGGTCCTCCTGGAACTACCTCAGCGGGCGCACCACGCAGCCCGGCGAACGGGTCTCGGTCTCCTACTGGATGAACCGCCTGCATAATCTGAAACGTCGTCGTGACTACGTGATCAGCCTGAACCCCTGGCGGGAGCCCCACCCCACCACGGTGCTTGGCGAGCACCTTTGGGAGCATCCAGTAATGGATGCCCCCGCCGAGTCTGCACGCCAGCGCCTGATCGCCCGCCAGGGCCAGGACCGACTCTATTTCGCCGGGGCCTGGATGGGCGACGGCTTCCACGAGGACGGGTTACGCTCCGCTGTCACCATCGGCGAGGGAATGGGCATCGCACCCCCGTGGAGCTCCATAACGAGTGCTACACCCGTGCCGGTGCCGGCGGATCCGAAGCCGGTCAACGGCGGTGGCGTGACGCCAACTGCGGCAACGGCTGCGCGCCCCGAGGACGTCTGAGGCACTGGCATGGACGCGGCCCTGGTCTACACATCGGTGATGCACCAGCGCATTGCAGCGCCGGCGTATCGCTTTCGCTATCCGGTGATCGCCGCGCTGTTCGACATCGATCACCTGGAGGCCACCGCGGCTCGCTGCCGGCTGTTCTCGATGGACCGCTTCAACCTGTTCAGCCTGCATACCCGCGACCATGGCCCGCGCGATGGTCGCCCCTGGCGGCCCTGGGTCGAGTCCCGCCTCGCCGAGCACGGCATCGAGCTCGCGGGCGGCGCGATCCACCTTCTCGCGATACCGCGCGTACTGGGGCACGCGTTCAATCCGCTCAGCGTCTGGTTCGCCTATCACGCGGATGGCGGGCTGCGCGGCGTGCTGCTGGAAGTCCGCAACACCTTCGGCGAGCACCACCACTACCTGCTGCACGAAGGCGGGCGCGCCATGACCACGCCGGTACGCCAGGAGAAAGACAAGGCCTTTCACGTATCCCCGTTCATCGACATGGATGCGCGCTACGCCTTCGCGATCTCGCCCGCACGCATGGAACGCGGAGCCACCGTGCGCCTCGCAATTCGCGAGACCCAGGCGGGTTCGCCGTTCCTGATCGCGACCCAGCACGGTCGTCTGCGCGACTTCAGCGACCAGACCCTGCGGGCCGCACTGCTTCACCAGCCGTGGATGACCCTCAAGGTCCTGCCACTGATTCACTGGCAGGCGCTCAAGATCTGGCTGCGCGGCGGACGCTACCACCCGCGCCCCGCGCCGCCGCAAAAGGAGATGCACTGATGTCCGTCGAACAAGGAAGCGCGACCACCGACTTCGCGACCCGCCGGCACAGGGCCCTGCAACTGATCGCCCGGACCCTGCGCGGTCTCGAACAGGGACAGTTGACACTGGTCGGCCCACGCGGGGAACGGGAGCTCGTACAGGGCGCGCAGCCAGGCCGCGAGGCCATCTGGCACCTCAAGCGGCCCTGGCGAACGCTGCTGCGCATCCTGCGCCACGGGGACCTCGGCTTTGCCGAGGGCTACATCGCCGGCGACTGGAACACGCCGGACCTGAAGGGCCTGCTGCACCTGGCCACCGACAATGAGGCGGCACTGGCCGATCTCGCGGCCCGCCCCTTGGTCCAGCGCCAGCTCGACGCCCTGCGCCACTGGTGGCACCGCAACAGCCGCCGCGGCAGTCGCGCCAACATTCGCTTCCACTACGACCTCGGCAACGACTTTTATCGCCTGTGGCTGGACCCGAGCATGAGCTACTCCGCGGCCCTGTTCAGTCGCGGCGACGAGGCGCTGGAGAGCGCCCAGCAGCGCAAGTACGAGCGCCTGCTGGAGCAACTCGACGCCGCCCCCGGGTCCCACATCCTCGAGATCGGTTGCGGCTGGGGCGGCTTTGCCGAACTCGCCGCGCGACGCGGCCATCAGGTCACGGCCATTACCCTGTCGCAGGAGCAGCTCGACTACGCCCGCGAGCGGATCGAACGGGCCGGGCTATCCGCCCGTGTCAAACTGCGCCTGCAGGATTACCGCGACACCACTGGACAGTTTGACCACGTCGTGTCGATCGAGATGTTCGAGGCGGTTGGGCAGCGATGGTGGTCGAGATTCTTCGAGACCGTTCGCCGCTGCCTGCGCCCCGGCGGGCGTGCCGCATTGCAGGTCATCACCATCGACGAGAGCGCGTTCGAGTACTACCGCAACAATGCTGATTTCATCCAGCTCTATGTCTTCCCGGGCGGGATGCTGCCCTCGGTCCCCCGCTTCAACGAGGCGGCGCGCAAAGCGGGCCTCGAAGTCGGCGATCAGCGGTTCTTCGGACTGGACTATGCCGAAACCCTGCGCCGCTGGGATCGCGAGGTGCGCCAGGCCGAACTGGTCATCGAGGCACTGGGATACGCCCCGGAGTTCCTGCGCATGTGGCGCTACTACCTCGCCTACTGCGAGGTGGGGTTCGAACACCAGCGTGTGGACCTGATGCAGGTCGTCCTGGAACCCGGACGCCCCGACACACCTGTGCCCCACCCGACCCACCAATCATCCAATACTCTCTAGAGTCTTCCCCACGTATGGGCCAATTCTGGTACCGAATCACCAGTTTATTGGGATTCTGGTCACAGGACGGTTCTGGATTCGTCGACTAGAATGCAAACTTCCGGGTTCATGGAAACCGGGATTCGGTCACAGACCATCCCGATTGGTCGAGGAGCTTCAGCCATGCAACATCGCATTCAATTCCGCGAGGCCAGCTGGCCCGCCGACGCCGAAGCCATCTCCGCCGTTCGTCGCGAGGTCTTCATCGAGGAACAAGGCGTCCCCGAGCCGCTGGAATTCGACGGTCTGGATGCGACCGCCCTGCACTGGCTCGCCATTGGCCCCGGCGAAGAACCCATCGGCACCCTGCGCATGCTGCCCTCCGGCCAGATCGGACGCATGGCCGTGCGCGAACCCTGGCGCGGCCACGGCATCGGCTCGCGCCTGCTCGATTACGCGGTCGAGGCCGCGATGCGCCACGGCTGGCGCGAGGTCTGGCTGAACGCCCAGAACACCCGGCTGGGCTTCTACGCCCAGCACGACTTCTTCATCATCTCCGACACCTTCGAGGACGCCGGCATCCCCCACCGGCGCATGCTGCGCCGCATCCGCCAGCCCCTGGCCCAGGCCCGGGCCCGGGCCCAGGCCGGTTAAGGAAACGCTGATTCAATCGCGCGCACACTCCGCCGCAAGCACAGCCATGAATTAGCACCGCCGGCGGCCTACAATGGTGCTGGAGGTGCCCTCATGCGACTTAGCGAACATCAGCGCCAAACGATCGAAACCATCGCCCACGAGCTTTTTGGCGACTGTACCGTTTATCTGTTTGGTTCACGGGTCGATGATTCAGCTCGCGGTGGTGACATCGACCTGCTCGTGGAGACGCCGCATCGCGTGCCAAACCGCGCTGCGATGGCCGCTCGCTTCTCGGGTCGCTTGCAGATGGCTCTGGGCGATCAGCGCATCGACGTCCTGGTTCTCGATCCCGATACCCGGCACCAGCCCATTCATGACAAGGCGCGCGAACAGGGAGTCGCACTGTGGCATTGAACCCCGACAAGGACCGCCTCCAGTTCCTGCTTGAAACCACGCGAAAAGAAGCTCGCCATCTGAGACAGACCGTTGATCGGCTTACCGAGGAACCGATAACGGCCCAGTGGGTTAGCCAACTCGAACACGAACCCGAGCTGTCCGAAAGGCTGGATGCATTCGTCGCTCGATTCGGGCGCCTTCAGGACACGCTCGGGGACAAACTGATCCCGGAATTACTCGGACACCTCCTGGAAGACGTCGGCGCCACCCTCGACAACCTCGCCCGGATGGAACGGCTCGGCTACCTTCCTTCGGTCGCCGACTGGGTCGAAGCACGGAATCTGCGTAATCGCCTGATCCATGAATACATGCGGGACCCCGAAGAGTTTGCGCAGGCGCTTCGTAGAGCGATGGACCTCACTCCGTTGCTGGAGCAGACCCGAGAGAAACTAGCCGAAGCCGCGAAGCGTTTCACCAACGGTTGATCCATGCGTGGATTCGATCGCCGCCCCCCTTAAAGCAGATGCGCGAGGCGCGCTAGTTGCCTATGCTGAGTAGAGACCCAGCCCGGAGGCGACCGCATGGCCGAACCGACCACCGACCCCGTAATGGAGGACGCAGCCGCCCTTCTCGGGGAGCTGTTGGGCCAGACCCGGCGGCGCTTCTGGCTGCATGCCCGCGTGGAACTGCTGGCGGAGTTCCGGGGGCTGGAGCTGGGCTCATACCTGGCGAATATCGCCCGCCGCCACCGCCATACCGATATCCGTATTCTGGTCGATGACGATCTGGCGCTGCGCGAGCGCATCCCGGATCTGGTGGAAAGCATCAAGCGCCTGCCCACCGCCGTGACCGTGCGACGGCTGGATGCCACCGACGAAAGCCCCCTCACACTGACCGCGATCGCCGATCACAGTGGGTGGATGCAGCTCACCCAGGCCGGCGGACAACGCGTTCTTCGCGGAGATGTCGAAGACCGTGCGGGTACCCAACGGTCCGCCCTGGATTTCGAGGCGAACTGGAGTCTCAGCGATGAAGCGATCGAACTGCGTCGGCTCATGGTCTAGGCGCCGCGCCCTGCGCATCCTGGCGGGGTGCCTGCTATTGGCCGGACCCTCGGCACCCGTGCTGGGGCGCGACCCGCAGGCCGAGGTCGCCGTCCTCCCTCTGCAGAATCGCCCGGCCGCCGAGATCCTTCCCGAGCTGCAGGGCTTGTTCGGCGATGCGGCCACACTGCGGGCCGACGGCTTCCGCCTCCTGGTACGCACCGACGCCCGGACCCTGGAGCAGATCCGCGAGGTCGTGGCCGAACTCGACCACAGCGCCCAGGATCTTGTCCTCTCGGTACGTCGCCACAGCGATCGCCCCCGGCAGCAAACCGGTGCGGGCATCGACATCGAATCCGGCCCGGACGGAACCCGCGCCCGGGGTACAGCGCGGCGCTGGACGACCACCCGCCAGGACGACCAGACCCAGCAGATCCGCCTGCGCGAAGGTACCGAGACCATCATCCTGGTCGGCGAGACCGAGGCCCACGGCTTCCGTGTATTCGCCGGTCGTTCCGGCTTCGGCATGGAGCCGGTATTCCGCGACACCGCCCGCGGCTTCCGCGTGCAGCCCCACGCCCAGCCCGACGGTCGCATCCGCGTGGATATCGTTCAACTCCACGAACAGCCGCCCGCCACCACCATGGGCCGCGTGGAACGCCAGGCCGTCGAATCGTCCATCACCATTGAGCCCGGCGCATGGCATGACCTCGCGGGCGTCGGCCGCACCATCGAACTCGACGAACGCGGTATCGCCTCTCGCCGCACCACCCGCGACCGCGACGCCCTCACTCTCGAAATCCGCGTCGACCCCGCCCGCTAGCACCCAAGATTCGCTTCGCTCAGCGGCATCCTGCGCAATCCGACCACCCCGTAGGCTGCGTTGAGCCCGGCGAAACGCATCTTCAACTTCAAAGGTCCCGGGGTCTACCTTCGGATTTCGCAGGCCGGCGGGACGGACGGAAAACGGGGCCTGGGCGGGGCCTGGGGGTCAGACCTTGCGCGGGGCTTGGGGGTCAGACCTTGCCTTTTGTGCGGGGGCTTGGGGGTCAGACCTTGCCTTTTGCTCTCTGGCGCGAACCACGGCAACACGGGTGGCATCGCACACCACTTTAAGGTGTACTCCCTCGTCAGGCATACATGACGGAGGGACAAGGATGGTCCGACCCCTACGCCTGGAGTACCCGTGGGCGCTCTATCACGTCACCGCACGCGGCGACCGACGCGGATGGATCTACCAAGATTCGGTCGATCATCAGCGATTTCTCGACACCCTGGCTCAAGCCGTACAACGGTATAACTGGGTACTGTCAGCGTACTGCCTGATGGGAAATCATTATCACCTGCTCGTTGAAACGCCGGACGCGAACCTCTCCCGCGGTATGCAGTGGCTCAATGGCGTCTACACACAGCGGTTCAACCGCAGGCATCGACGAGTGGGGCACGTTCTCCAGGGCCGATACAAGGCGATTCTGGTGGAACGCGAGTCCTACCTGCTCGAACTCGCGCGTTATATCGTACTTAACCCGGTCCGTGCCCATCTGGTCGCACGTCCTTCGGACTGGAAATGGAGCAGTTACACTGCCACCGCCGGGCAGGCCAGCGCACCCACGTGGTTGACGACGGATCGCGTACTCGACGAATTCGGACCAGAACCTTCAGCCGCCTATCAGCAATTTGTCGCCGAGGGCATCGGGAAAGAATCCCCATGGGGCCAACTGCACGCACAGTTATATCTCGGCTCCGAGGATTTTATCGAACGTCAGCTATCCCATCGCCAAGGCGAACCAGAAATTGAACATCCAAAAGCACAGCAACGCCCCACACCACCGCCACTCGACCAACTAACAGCACGCTATCCACGCAACGAAGCCATCCAGCACGCCTACGCCAGCGGTGGCTACACCCTCAAAACCATCGGTGACTACTTCGGGCTCCACCCGTCCCGCATCAGCCGCATCGCCGCAGGAAAGGCAAAAGG